>CALKCC010000303.1 GCA_938082855.1 uncultured Pirellulaceae bacterium
GACTGGTGGCTCATTTCCTTTGCCGAATGTCTCCGTTACTGCCTGCTGTACGTATTCACCGTCGTGCATCGCCGTTAGGAACACTTTGATCGCAACCACATCCTCTGCTCCACGATTCAGGAATTTCAAAGTGGCGAGTAAACCTTCGAGCGTCTTTTCGGTGGCGTTTCGCAAGTTGTCATCTCGAGCCGCCTGTCCAGAAATATAGATCCGTTGTCCCGCGGGGAGAATCCGAGCGTCATCCTCACCTGCCCGAATTACCTTAACACCTCTTTTGAAATCTGATGATGGCATTTTGCAGGCGGCCACGAAATCCAGTGCCACTTCAGTGCGATTTGGAAGTGGCGTGACAACTGCACAAACAGCAGGCCGGCGTTGTTTTGGGAATCTCTGCAGAATACCTGCTTCCAATGCCGCCAATCGTTCGGAACTAGTTGCGTAAAGATTTAGCTTTACGATTAACGACGTATCCGAACGACTCTTTTTCAACAGAGCCTGAACACGCTGCCACAATTGCTCAGCATCAGTACTCCACATCTGGGATGAATGGAGCAAAGGGCAATCGTCAATGACTACCGCTGAGACGGAGTCTGCTCCTCCCGCTACGAACTCTGGGTGTTGTGCATTACTAACCGAATGGCTCGCAAGCAGGAGTATAAACAGCAGTATCGGTCCGGGGATTAATTGACGCATGCAGACACCATTTCGATGCTTTTGATTAACGCATGAGATGGCAATGACAGTCGTTCGGAGTATCACTCCATGACTATCCAGCAACATCTACTCCTCTATTAAAAGCGATGTGCTGGGTGTCTTCCAATCATAAAGTCGATACCTAACCAAACACCGTGCGACTCCCCACTATGTTCTGCATCCAGATGCTGAGCATGGTCATAGTTGTACTGCAGGCGAATTCGTGTAAAGTGCGATGGAGTCCACAATACCATGGGAGATAATCGACTACGACGGTCACGTGTTGGATCGAGTGAATTGGACATCGGTTCGAAGTGACCATCCAGACTGTCGCCACGGCCGTTGACGTATTCATATCGAACTCCAAGAGCCCAGTTAGGCTTATAACCGTACATCAACTGTGTATACATCCCCCAGTCGATCAACCGGCGACCTTCTACATCCTCTTCAACTTCCACACCATCTTCGATATGGTGCACTTCAAACTCAGCGGCGGAATACTGTCGCCCTAAGATTTCAGTTTGCCAGATCAAGTATGGCCACCCACGTTCATTCTGGTCAGGCACCCACTTCATCGTTAGGTCGAGACCATAGATTTGAGTGTATCCATCCTGACCCGTATTATTCGGCCCAAAGGCACCGGACAATCCCAAGAGCCAAGTTCTTTGATCATCTGGCCCGCCAATCCAGGAAGTCTCCCATCGAGAGGTAACAAGAACGTCACCTAGATTACGAACGGAGTTATCTGTTGCAGCCCAACCACCAATAGTGGATCCAAAGGCGGCATGCTCTTCTTCCTCTTCATCACCATGCTCATCATGGCCTCCACCACCGTGGTCATGGTTCCCTTCTCCAGCCTGTAAGAAGCTGTGAGAAGTCGCACCATGGGCGTTATGAATTCCAACCGAATACATCGCATACCTGTCGCCATCACCTAACCAGTTTGCTCGAACACCAGGTCCCCGCAGACCATCGACTCCAAACAATCGTGAATTGATAATGGGTTGATCCATCCAGATCCAGAAGTGGGCATGTTGCGAGTTGGTTCGACCCACGTCTGCGTAAAATGTTCCACCGCGGATTTCCAATCGGTCACCCACTGCTGTGGTTGTAAAGAATGCTTCTTCTAACTCAACAATTGTCTCGCCGGTTCTACCGTTGAATCCCATATTCATAATGGCTTGGGCTGACAAGTATGGATCTACTTCACCGTAAATCCCCAGCTCAGCGAATTGTAGATTGAACCCACGTTGATTGAAGTCGTGATGCCCTTTTTGCAGACCTAGTAAAGTTTCGTCATCGACGGTTGCTCCACCAGCTGCCGCTCCGATATTGAATGAGAAGTCTATCAGACCTCCGCCTCGCAGACCTTTTAGGTCCAATCCACCCATTTGGTCTGGCGTAATAATCTGCTTTTCAACTCGGGGTAACCGGATTGGTCCATCCTGAGCAAAAACAGTGGGAGCGATTACCAAAGAACACACAATAGCACATAGAAGTGCATTACTTCGACGCAACATACTAAATTCACATCTTCCAAATAAACACGCCGGCAAGCGCGCATAAACTAAATACTTCTCTCTGCATTTAGATTCGGAATATGGAATTCCACCTCTTTAAGCAACGAATTGGCCATTTATTAAGATTTAGCCAACGGTAGTCTGCTTTGTTAACCTAGTCGGATTATGCCGGATATAGGCCAACTGCGGCTCATACAACGACATCTGGTAAGGGCATCCTAGGTGAGATGACTAGGTGTGATGACTAGGTAGCAAACAGCTGAGATGGATCCTTGAAGGCTTTAAATTCGAGCGCATTTCCACTGGGATCGAGAAAGAACATGGTCGCCTGTTCCCCAACCTGGCCTTCAAACCTAATACAGGGTTCAATGACAAATTCAATCTGATGCTGTTTCAGACGATCAGCAAAGTCATGCCATTGCTGCCACTCTAAGACGACACCGAAGTGAAGAATCGGTACATCATGTCCATCAACAGGATTGGTACTGCGTTCAATTTGCAAACCATCCTTTTGGTGAATGACGAATTGGTGGCCGAACAGATCAAAGTCGACCCATCGCGTATCCGATCGTCCTTCCGTACAGCCGATCACTTCGTTATAGAATTGTCGGGCAACGGTAACGTCATGTACGGGAACAGCTAGGTGAAAAGGTTGCATGAGAAGAATTCGTCACTGAGTGCTATACGGCCATTGATTCGCTAGAGTCTATTTTACGGGAAATCAGACTCGTGTGGACTTCAGTTAACGCGGGGAGACCCACTTTAATTTGGAGTCTGATTGCTGGCTTGTATTGGCCGGAGCCACACTCGTCACTCGCGAAGACGTTTTGGTATGGTTTGAAGCCTGCAGAATGACGGGCTGAGGTTGATTCACTGCTCGTGGGCGACTGACCTCCGTCTTCCCCTTGTCGTCCTGATGAATTACACGTGAGAAGCTTGCCAAAGTGGGACTGCCGTTGGGTTGCCCATTCGCTGATACGTTTCGACTCTTATGTCTGGATGTCCAACCATCTCCAAGCTGAGTTCTTGAGTTTATAGATCCTTGCTCGGCACTGACCACCTGTAGATTGCCAGTCCGAGGATTGCTAGGTGCCTGCTTAAGCCCCGGCTGATATCCGATAGGCACAAGTTTTTCATCGTTGACCGGAGTGTTACTAACCAATGGCTCAGAGGTTGTCGGACTCGTTGATGCAACGACCTGATTGAGTTCTGTGTCTGTTTGGAGCGGTTCGATACTAGGACTTCCTTTTCCAACCCAGGCAACCCATTTTGTTTGCAGGTCAGAGGCATTGTCGAATGGATAGTATTCATCGATGGCCGCATCCCAATCACCATCGTGCATCGCTCGTTCCAGAAACTTAATAAAGGTCTTCTTGCCTCGATAGGCGATCAGATACTGGCTGACAGAGAAACCCTGAGAATACAGCGTCATAATGTCCCGAGGATATTCTTTCATTCGCAACATCTGATTGAATGGAATACCGCGATTTGTCGTTAGGTAACGCAGCAGTAGTGAATGTTGTTTTTTCTTTTCCGAAGTGTGCTCGACGGTTGTGCACGCTCCTTCATCTGCCCAGCGTGGAAGTGGCCGACCGAAGTGTGTTGCAAACACTGCATGGCTGATTTCATGGGGTAGCACAGAATCCAGGACTCGTTGGCGTGTTCCCTGCAGGGTCATCTGCCACTGTTCCGGAATATTGTCGACGAATACGAAGCTTGTCACGCCACCCGCACCGAGATGTCCTGCGGCATGGACACGAATAGGAATAGGACGTTTCCAGGGTTGCAATTGATACCCCAGCCATTGATCCGCAAGTTGCTTCCTAAACTGCTCGGCGGCCACAGCGACTTCGCGGGCCATCGTCGGAGTCGACGCTGTCACAATGAAATTTTGAGTTCTATAACTTGCTCCCATTACAGAACAAGCAAGCACTGCTATAGCAAGTGCTATTGGACGCGCATCCATGCCTAACCCCTTACGCTTCCCTGCGTCTTTTGTCTGCGCCTGACTTAGTGATACATCCTGTATCTCAGGCTCCGGCCATTAGACCTCGGAATTCGGTTTTGAGCCTATACCAATTTGGGGGATTCCGGACGCAGAGGGAAAAAATGGCGTACTTTGATCGCACTGTGATTAAGTACGAATCCAGACTCAAGAGAGAGGCGTGGGGGTAGTCTGGTTAGCCAGAGTCGCGAGAATTTGGGCATTACCTTCTGGAAACGCGTATTCAGTCAACAATTCGCGTTCAATCCATCGGAATTCATTTTGTAGCTCCGCCCCTCCAATCGGAATGCAAGCAACAAAGTTCAATTCCACACTGACATGATCGTAATGATGAGTTGTCATCGGATAGAACCCAACGGCGCGGACTTCGATCCCAGCCTCTTCGTTACATTCTCGGATGGCAGCGGCGACAACGGTTTCACCCGGCTCAACTTTCCCGCCAGGAAACTCGTTCAACCCATTCAAGGGATCATCAGAACATCGGGGCCCAACAAGAAAGCGACCGTTGTCTTCAACGACAGCGATCGCAATCTTTTTAATCTGACTCATGATTAGCCTGATTCAGCCAACGTGTTAGGTGAATACTTTGTTAGCTACCACTTTGCAGTTCACGGACTTTATCGAGCAATCGTCCGGGAGAGCCCATGGCGTTGTATCCGCCATCAATATGAAGGACTTCACCTGTAATTCCATCAGAAAAGTCTGAGAGCAAGAAGGCGCCACTTCGACCTACTTCATCGTGGGTAATATTTCGACAAAGTGGAGCGATATCCTGATACATGGTCAGCATCTCACCAACGCCTGCAGCACTTCCGGCGAGAGTTTTCAGTGGACCTGCACTCAGTGCATTGACTCGAATGCCTCGCGGGCCAAAGTCGTATGCGAGGTATCGGACTGCTGCTTCGAGCGCGGCTTTACAGATACCCATGACGTTATAGCCAGGCACACATTTTTCACCACCGAAGTAGGTCATTGTGGCGATGGCTCCATTATCCTTGAGGATTCCTTTAGCAGCATTCGCAACGGCGATCAGGCTGTAAGCACTGATTTCCATCGCCATTTTGAATCCTTCTCGGCTTGTCTCGACTGTGTCTCGATTCAAGTCATCACGATCGGCGAAGGCAATCGAATGTAAAACAAAGTCGATTTCGCCGAATTCCTGCTTCGCAGTTTCCATGACCGAGGCAATGTCCTGATCATCTTGGACATTCATTGGCACGACGAATTTTGTTTGTTCCGGATATTGATCTGTGCACTTCGTGACGCGACGACGATTTTTTTGTTTTTCATCATCTGGACGATCCGGTAGATGAGTAAAACCTACTTCTCCGCCTTCTTCCATAATAGTTTTGGCAATAGCCCAGGCAATGGATCGGTCATTTGCGACACCAAGTACTAGACCTTTCTTACCGTCGAACAATCCCATGAAAAACGTCCTCTATTTGAATTATGATTTGATAGCTTATTTGAATCTGATGTTTAGGATACTCGGAATTCCATAAACGTGTAACCCAGATAACCGAGGGCACTCACTACCTCTGACAAGGATTACGTGAAAAATATCTCGATGACGAAATAAAACACTGGGGCTGCAAAACAGAGTGAGTCGATGCGATCCAAAATTCCAGCATGTCCTTGAATCAACGTGCCAAAATCCTTCACGCCACGATCGCGTTTAATCGCTGACATTGTAATCCCGCCGGCAAACCCACAAATCGATATGACGACAGCGATCACTGCTGCTTGCCAAAACGCAAACGGAGTCACCCAGGAAAACAGTGCCCCCAACAACGCGGAACTCGCTGCCGCGCCGATGACTCCTTCCAGCGTACGACTGGTGTTAATCCGGTCGGCGATTACATTGCGACCAAT
>CALKCC010000304.1 GCA_938082855.1 uncultured Pirellulaceae bacterium
AGCATCCCTAGAGCACTCATATCCTCCGCCGTAGAGTCCCCCATGGCATCCGCTGCAAATTGTCGCTTTACAAACACGTCATATGGCACATCTTGATTCAACGCATTGATAACCCAATCCCGGTATCGCCAGGCACCGGCAGTACTCTTCAGCCAACTGGCAGTCGTATCGGTATAACGAACAAGGTCCAACCAGTGTCTGGCCCATCGCTCACCGTATTTTGGATCGTCCAGATAATCATCCACAAGATCTTTGTAGACTCCAGGCGTGGGATCGTTCCGGAATTTTTCAACTTCATCAAAACTTGGCGGAATACCGATGAGGCTCAGTGCTAGTCGTCTGACAAGCACTTCTGGATCTGCCTGCTGCTGACTTTTCACTCCATTGCGTCGCTGGCCCCGGCGAATCCAATAATCAATGATCTCAGAATCCGTTTTCCCTGGTCGCGAATCAGATAACGGTTGGAATGCCCAGTGCTTCCTGCCTTCCGCAAAGTCAATTCCTTGCTCGTCATTAACTACAGTGTCGCCTTCTGGCATTCGAGCTCCGTCCTTAATCCATTGCTCCAGGATTTCGACATCACCGTCACTCAGTTTGTTATCTGGCGGCATTTCAAGGTCAGGAACATCATACTTTATGGCTTTAATGAGAAGGCTATCTTCAGGCTTCCCTTCAATAACAGCAACTCCTCGGTCCCCTCCGCCCAAAAGCGTCAGTCGTGAATCCATATTGAATTCTGATTCCACCACTCCATGCTTAGCGCTGTGACATTCTCCACAGTGCTCGACAAGTAATGGACGTACTTTTGCTTCAAAGAATGAGTCATCAGCCACGGCAGAAACAGCCAGCAACATACTGGCCACAAATCCGATCGCTCGATACCATTCTGACTGTCTTGAATTGTTCACGATTCTAATACCGTTGAGAACCACACGATTAGCAGTGGAGCCGGACTATTTCAATAACGGGTCAAGCACACTTGCATATGCGTCTGCATACCGCATAAACCCCAGATCATTTGGAT
This sequence comes from uncultured Pirellulaceae bacterium, assembly GCA_938082855.1. GTDB lineage: Bacteria > Planctomycetota > Planctomycetia > Pirellulales > Pirellulaceae > UBA721. The sequence continues at coordinate 1,025 of CALKCC010000304.1, forward strand.
GAGAGCCATCCGTAGCAGCCTCCCCATCCTCTCCTAGCAATTCTGCGCCCTTTAGATAATGTAGCCCTTCAACCCCTTCTTTCACCAAAGCTTGGTAACCAGCAAGGAAGGCTTTTTGATTACCTTCGTGACGAGTTCTCGTACTACTAAAGAAACGGGAATTCGTAAACCAACGATCCTCAACCATGACGATCGGCGTCTCTGGCTGAATTTCTCGTAGACGTTTGAAAAAGGGGATTGTTCGTTCCGCTACTTGCGCCGGCTGTAGATTAGGCAAGCAATCCACACAATAAACCGCGGCATCGATTTCACCCATCAGTTCTGCCAACTCCATTTCCAATCGACCATTCCCAGAAAAGCCAAGATTGACGGTGGGCATATCGTAACGTCGACCGAGAATTGCAGAAATGGACATACCCGGCCTGGAGGCACACGCTCCGTGCATAATCGAAGTACCGTAGAATACGATTGGTTTTTCAGCACGAGGCAACATCGGCGTAAAAGTCGTCCCCTGTTTGACACCGATGCGAAGTTTTTCGACTCCGTTATAGAGTGGTAGGTAGGCGGTGTACAAACGACCGTGCTCAGGCCCTGCGTCAATACCACCAAAGACACGTGCCACGACATGTTGCTTTTGGGGACGAGTCACCTGGATCCAGCGATCGCTTCCGTCCTCGACGCGTCCATAGAAATCTATTCCACTGACGCCTGTCGCCGGCATATGGAACATACTTAGGCTCGGTGACCGCAGCATATAATCAACATGTACATCTGGAGACGTGGTCTTAAACCGAACTGCCATCCCTGCACTATGCTGACTTAAACTCCAAACGGCATCCCGCACCGTCCCCTTCGCTCTTGCAGGCAAGCGATCAAAGTATGACTCTGTATCGCCAAAGCCACGCCCTTCAATCCCCCATTGCTGAACATCATACCAATCCACTCCATTCTCCGTTTTTGGAGTCAATAGTGGACTTCGACCTCCCCGCCCCAATCCGATCGAACAGAGCCCGGCCGTCATTAAACTACTTTGAATAAAGGTACGTCGTTTCATGCTAATCATGGTCCTTTGGTTTAACTTCATAGACTACTTCACCACCAAGAAATGTCTTAAGCACCTTAGTGTCTTTGACTTCATCCAAATCTACTTTGGCAATATCCCTATCGATCACTACAAAATCCGCTAACTTACCTGCTTCGATCGATCCCTTCTCTTTTTCCTCGAAGGTCAAAAACGCATTATTCATGGTGTACAAGCGCAAGGCTTCCAGACGCGTAATGGCTTGTTCCGGATGTAAGGACGAGGACATATACCGTGGCTGTCGTTTCAGCGTAATCCACATTCCAAGAAAAGGGTTGTATGGATTTACACTACGCAAACTTCCTATGCGTTGCATGTGATCCGAGCCGCCCCCAATGATCACTCCCTTATCAAACAGTGACCGATAGGGCTGAAAATAGGCCGTCCGCTGCTGTCCAAATTGTTTCAGCAGTGTCTTACCGTCCATATAAAGCCAAGCCGGTTGCAAGTCGGCAACCACGCCCAGTTTCGCCATATCGTTAATCGCTTCGGCACTCATGAAATTACAGTGCGTAATGCAGGGACGATGCTCTTTAACCTTGAAATCATTTTCATCAATCATCTTGTAAGCATCCAACAGAGCATGCACCGCGCCATCGCCTACGCTATGCGCGGTCATCTGAAAGCCCTTTTCCAGCATCAGTTTAGAGAACTGATATAGCCGTTCCTGATCGATATACCGCATTCCTCGATATTCGGGATCATTAATACTGTAAATTTCACTGACACCCCACGGCTTCCGCATAAACGCGCTACCGGTGAGCATCCCGCCATCGAGAAACACCTTGACACCCCGTAACCATAGATGGGGATTGTATTGATGAAGAGGATCCGCTGCTGCCGCATCAATCCGTTGTCGAATCGCATCGGTACCAGCTCGGGCATTCATTGAGTAATAGAGGAACACACGAACATTCAACTGTTGCTCTTCATACAAAGCCCTCCAGATATCAACAGCTCCATCGCCCGCATTACGGTCGGACACGGAGGTAATACCAACACTGTTGTAATCTTTGATTAAAGCTTTGAGCTGAGAGATACGTTCCTGCTGAGAAGGTGATTTTGTATTAGCTTCG
>CALKCC010000305.1 GCA_938082855.1 uncultured Pirellulaceae bacterium
CGTCTGCCCATTTTCTTTGGCAGCATCAATTTGTTTATTCCATTCAACCACCAGTGAAGTGTCGCGGGAGAAAATTTCAGGTAACTGCTCAGCAGTCTTCAACCAGTTGGCTGCTAAGCCGGCTTTGATTTCCTGCTTTAGTTTTTTCAGGTGCTGCTGGTCTCTAGCAAGGATGTCAGGTGAATCGGCAGATCGAAGGGCAGGGCGGAGGTTGTCAAAAACTCCGAAAAAGCGGAAGTAGTCTTTTTGACTAATCGCATCGAACTTGTGATCGTGACATCGTGCACAAGATACAGTGAGTCCCAGAAAGGCTTTGCTGAGCACATCGACCTGATTGTCGGTAAATGTCAGCATTTCAGCGACGGGGTCTACCGGAGAAAAACCGTGGGGAACCAGACGATAATGCCCGGTGCCAATTAGGGACTCATTCAAGGTTGCCTGTTCGTTGTACCGAGGTGTTTCCAGTAGGTCACCAGCGATATGTTCGGTCACCAACTGCATGTAAGAGAGATCCTGATTGAATGCTCGGATGAGATAGTCACGGTATCTAAAAGTGAATGGGATGGAAGGATCTCCTTCACTCCCGTGAGAATCGGTAAACCGAATTACATCCATCCAGTGTCGAGCCCAACGCTCTCCGTACTGTGGGCTGGCCAGCAATTCGTCGACGAGCTCTTCGTATTTGGCGTCATTAAGGTCTCGGCCATATTTATCGATTTGTTCGAGAGTTGGAGGCAAGCCGGTAAGAGTAAAACTCAGACGGCGTAACAAGGTAAGCGGGTCGGCTGGTCCGGCGGGCGGAAGACTTGCTTCTGCCAGTCGTTGCTGAACGAATAGGTCCACCGGATGCGAAGACTCGGAAGGAATAGTAGGCAGAGCAGGTGATTGGACTGGTTGGAAGCTCCACCATTTGGATCGGCGGTTTCGTACGGCTTCCCAGGAAATGACGGCATCAAGCTCTTTAGCTGTAGGAGCCGTTGTCCGCGGGTCAAACGCACCATCTTTAATCCATTGAGCAAAATCGGCGATGATGGTGTTGCTAAGCTTGGGGCCATCTTTGGGCATACGCATGTCGTTTTGGTGACGCATCGCCTGAAGTAAAGGGCTGTTGTCGACGTCATCGGTGAGAATGGCTGGGCCGTTAAAGCCACCATCCAACATCCCCTGCTTGAAATCGAGAATGAGGTCACCCTCTTGAGCACCATGGCTGTTATGGCACTTATAGCAATGCTCGACCAAAACAGGGCGAATTCGAGCTTCGAAAAACTCCTGTTTTTGCAAGTCCGATTGTCCGAAGGCCAACGACGAAAGAAAAGTAAGGCAAAGAGCAAATGTGGTTTTGATTTGGCACATAATTGGTCGGCTTAGGTGTGCTTTGGGTAAGAAATACAAGCTTAAGTATAAGCGATGTTGTCAGGCGAGGGTCAGAGTCAGGCTTTAACCGATGGTTACAATTCGATCGGGCGCAAGCGAGTCAGGTAATGGCGTTGGAGAAGCAATTATCAGTGTTGTGGAATGCGTCATTTGTAATTCGCGAAGGTAACGGCAAACCAATTCAATACCATTCGAATCCATCTCGGCAAATGGTTCGTCGAGTAGCAACAGGGAAGGTGAGAGAATGATAGTACGCCCCAAAGCGATACGTCGCTTTTCTCCACCCGATAGATCTTTGACATCCCGATTTAGAAGCGAGTGAATTTCTAGGAGCGTGGCAATTTCTTCGGCTTTATCTTGAGCCTGATCGACGTTGCGGGCTTTCGCTCCGTACAGCAAATTGGTTTGGACTGTGCCTTTAAAGAGGAACGGTGATTGTTGGACAAATCCAACAGGGGTGTAGACCTCTGGGATGTCCACCCTTCCGCTGAATTCGGATTCCAATCCCGCGAGCACTCGCAACAGCGTCGATTTGCCCGAACCATTGATCCCTTGGATCCCGAGGCACATTCCACAATCAATGGTTAATTCCGGAATGTCACAGATGGTGGTGCCATTGCGAGTTACTAGTAAATCGTTGATTTGAATAGGAGGACTCATTCTTTTTCCTCCCGGCCTGCCCACGCGATAATCAGCGTGATGAGAATAGCAATGAGCAGCAAAATCAGACTCATCGCCACCGCTCGAGAGAATTCACCGCGAGCAGTTTCCAAGGTCGTTGAGGTAGAAAGCGTTCTTGTTTTGAATTTCAGGTTGCCCCCGACCATCATGGCGATGCCTAGTTCTGTAAAACAGCGAGCAAAGGCTGTGAGTATGGCCAAGGTGATGGGAAGACGGGCCTCGGAAAGATACGTCTTCCAGCGTTGCAGTCGGCCAGCCCCTAGCATGAATGCCGTTTCCGAAATTCGGGGGTCCAGATTTTTAATGCCCCCGTGAGTCAGACTCACGATAATGGGGACAGCCAGAAGTACTTCTCCAAGCACGATGCCCCAAGGAGTGTAAAGCAATTCCAAAACGCCTAACGGACCTTGTCTGGCCAGCAGGGCATAGCCAATTAAGCCGATGAGTACCGTGGGTACGCCCATGGCTCCTCGGAATAAGGTGACGACGAGGCTTCTTCCGGGGAATGGATGTCGAGCTAAAAACGTACCTAAGGAAATGCCAATGACGGTTGCCAGGATGACGGCCGTTGAGCTGACCCAGATACTACGCCAAGCAGCATCGAAAACTAACGAGTCACCGCTCATTAGTAAATCAAATGCTTCAGAGAGCCCATCGAGAATCATCTTCATGGTGAATTATCCGGAGAGGCCGTTGAAGTAATGGGTTCGAAGAGTGTTGCGTTATGTAGTTGGTATTCCCGAATTATCTGCATCGCTTCGGAAGATTGCAGGAAGGTAAAAAAACGGTTTGCCAGATCACCATTGATTTTGGAGTTCTTCGAAGGCTCCACCGTGATGACGCTATATCGGTTCTCCAGCAGGGGGTGATCGCTAACCAAGGGAATGAGTTCAATCTTATGTTGAAACCGAAGGTAGGTTGCCATGTCACATAGCGTATATGCTTGTAGTTCATTAGCGATGATTAAGGTATTACCCATACCTTGCCCCGTCTCCGTGTAGCCCTCAAATGATGGTGGTGCAGGATCGTCCCAGAGTTGTAACTCTCTTTTGTGCGTACCACTGTCATCCCCTCGCGATACAAACCGTTGATGTTTGCTGGCGATCTCTTTCAGTGCCAGATCGGGTGCAAGGTGTTTGATCTGTGCGGGGTCAGCAGCCTGTCCAACAAGCACGAAATAGTTTTTCATAAACGATGCATGCCTCTGGCCATGTTTTTCGTCCATAAACTGCTGTTCGGAAATTGGAGCGTGCACGATTAAGACATCCGCTTCGCCTTGCTCTCCCATTTTCAAAGCGGCTCCGGTACCCACGGCAATAACAGATAGGTCACAAGGGGTATTGCGTGTGAAGGCGGGCAGGAGTTGGTCGAGTAAACCTGAGTCTCGTGTGCTGGTTGTAGTGGCAATCCTTAGTGCGCCGACTGGTTTTGATTGCTCGGAGTGATTTGGTTGACAACCCGCAACATATAAACACAAGCCAAGCAGCAAGTACTTTAGATTGCGTGTTTTGGGGGAATCATCACTTAGCATGGTTCGGGTTTCAATGCGCGGAACGCACTGTTGGAGTGCAATGGAGGCCTGAATTTATGCTGCATCATTGACTAATTATAGATGATTGTCGAGTCCTCTGATTCAGATGTTGTTTTAGTATTATTGATTCTATGCGTATACTATTAGAAGCTGGTAAAAGCTGGTCTTAACTGAAATGAGCTTCCTCAATCGTAGGTTTGCTCACTGTTTAGCCATTGTTCTGTGAATGAAAGTCGGAAAAGCAAATGACGATCTCCTTTAAGTGCCCAACTTGTTCGAAACCCTATAACGTGCCCGATCAATTGGCTGGGAAGAAATCAAAATGTGCTTGTGGTAATCAGTTCGTGATTCCAGCCGCTCCAGCTGCGACTGCACCGGTAGCTCCAGCTCCGGCTGCACCAACACCAGGGCAACAGGCTCCAGTTACTCAACCGATGGCACCGCCAAACCCATTGGGGCAAATGCCACAACCAACGGGAAACCCACTTGGTGGAATGCCAGCAGCGCCAAGTGGCGCGAACCCGCTTGGGGGAATGCCTATGCCTCCAGCCGGAGGCAACCCGCTCGGAGGTTTACCATCCGGGACTGGATTACCGGCTGGCGGTGGAATGCCTGGAGCCAACCCACTTGGAGGCATGCCGGGGATGCCGGGGATGTCAGGTGCGCCAGGAATGCAAGGAATGCAGGCTGGTGGTTGGAATACTCCCGCTGGTGGAGCTAAACCAAAAGGTAAAAAGGCGGCGAGCGGTAATAGCAAGAAAAAAATGTGGATCAGCATCTCAGTCTTCTCTGTGATGCTCGTGATCGCTGGGGTCACCACATTCCTCTTAGTCAGTGGTGACGATAGTGGTGAACAGGCTTCCAATGATGGAGATTCCGCTACTCAGGCAACTCAAACCTCCACAGGAGGAGGGACTGGGAACTCGACACAAGGTGGAGGTCCTGGTCAGGGTGGTGATATGTCGTCGATGATGAGCGGGATGTCGGACCCAGGTGCAGGAGGCATGGGTGAAGGAATGATGGATCCCGGTAATATGGGAGAAGGGATGATGGACCCCGGTGCTGGAGGTGATCCAGGCATGGAAGGGGGAAATTATGGAGGTGCCGGTCCTGGAACAGATCCAAGCCTTGGCGGTAGCGACCCTGCAGCCGGAGGTAACTTTGGTGCCGGACCTGGGTCAGACCCAAGCCTTGGCGGAAGTGATCCTGCAGCCGGAGGCAACTTTGGCGCCGGTCCTGGCACAGATCCAAGCCTAGGCGGTAGTGATCCTGCAGCTGGAGGTAATTTCGGTGCCGGATCTGGAACAGATCCAAGTCTAGGCGGTAGTGATCCTGCAGCCGGTGGTAACTTTGGTGCCGGTCCTGGAACAGATCCAAGCCTTGGCGGTAGTGACCCTGCAGCCGGTGGTAACTTTGGTGCCGGACCTGGAACAGATCCAAGTCTAGGCGGTAGTGATCCTGCAGCTGGAGGTAATTTCGGTTCCGGTCCTGGGTCAGACCCAAGTCTTGGAGGAAGTGATCCTGCAGCCGGTGGTAACTTTGGTGCCGGTCCTGGAACAGACCCATCGGCTGGAGGTGGAAATCCCTTTGGCAGCTTTGGTGGTAATAACAATGGTGGTGGCATTCCTAATGCCGATTTTGCCACCATCCAAAAAGGGCTTTCCAGTAATAGCTATGAAACTGTGACGGTTGCCAACTTCCAACTGATGCGATTAACGACCAATACACTTAAAAAGATGAGTGATGCAGCGACCGCATTGGCACAAATGGATCAGCTTAAACAACTTGAATCTGGATTTAGTCAATCTACGGCCACGATGAAAAGACTTAAAAAGCCATCACGGGCCGAACAAGTACAGTTGGCTAAGAAGTATGGTGTTGAGGGAAGCCAGATTCTCAAGGCGTTTCAAAGTGAAGCGGATCGAGTCTTAAAAATCAATGGCCTGTCTACTCAAGTCAAATTGCAAATTCAAAAAACCATGCAAGCCAGGTAGACATTTAACCATTTAACCAATTGGCCAATTAGACAGTTAAACAGTTGGACAATTGTCTATTGGGAAATGACCATTGATACTTGGCCAAATGGCCAAATGGCTAACTGGTTAAATGTTTAACTGTTTCCTAGTTTCTTTGACTTCGTCCGAGTCTTCACCGAACTGTTTAATCTGGATTTCCAGCAATTCTTGCAGCACGAGTTTTGCTTCTTCGGTCTGCCCGGATGCTTTCAACGCATCGGCTAAATAGCCTATCGTCGATTGCGTATACCGCGACTCGACGCCGGCCCGAGCTTTCCAACGAGGTATCACGTCTCGGTAGATGGCAATGGCCTCTTCGTACTTCCCTTGCTGACGTAGGCATGCTCCCATATTGGTTCGAGCCAGAATGCCGTTGGCATTATTTTCACTGACCTCATCCCATTGCTTTGCCAGTACTTCAAATCGGGCATAGGCTTCTTCCCACTGCATGTTGTCGACCATGGTCTGAGCAATGAAGGTGGAAAGGTTCATCAGTTGACCGGCATCGGTGTCTTCTGGAAGGTTGTTTTCAAGTTCGACAAACGTTGAAATTGCCAACTCGTAATCACCTTTGGCGCGATATAGCTGGGCTAATTTCGCGTAGGCAACTCGCCCTTCATTGACGTCCCAGTGGTCGTTTTCTTTGACATAGTCAATCGCTTCCTGATAGGCATCGATCATGCCTTGTTGGTCGCCCAATTTCTCAGCCACCATGGCAAGAACATTACAGGAATCCAGATAATCTTTGAGAGTTCTCGGTAGAGTCTGTTTCTGATCGTTTTTAAGTTCTTCAAAAACCTCTCGTGCTTTTTCGGTTTGCTTGACCTGAAATAGCATCGATCCGTAGTTGTATTTTGCAAGTTGAGTACTGGCAGCTGCTGGGCCCAGAGTTTCCATGAATCCTGTTACCAGACTTTCCATGATCGGCAGTGCTTTGTCCGCTTGCCCCAGGTTGATCAGGCTCGTGGCCTGATTATTCATCGCCTTAAGCGTGGTTGGGTGCCGGTCACCGAGCACTTTTTTAAGCGACTTCACCGTTGGATTAAGAATTTCCAACGATTCATCGAAACGCTTGGTAGGCATTAAATAGGTTGCTCGATTACTTTTTCGAAGCAGAGTTGCCGGGTGCTCCTCGCCCAAGACCTTGATGCTTAGCGAGACTAGCTTTTCGGATTGGATAAGTGCGTCATCCGTTCGGCCGTTTCGCGACAAGGCACCAATGTAGTTAGAAAGGGCCAACAGTGTGTAGGGGTGTTCTTCCCCATAGGCTTCTAGATGTAATTGAAGTGATTCATCGAACAGGCTAATCGCGGTTTCGATATCGCCAAGATTTTGTACGGCTCCGGCCAACGCCTGAATAGTCAGTTGATTTTCTCTCAGATTGTCGGGTTGATGCTCACGTTGCATCGCTAGATTTGCTTCCAGTAGCTCTTTGGCTGGTTCAGGTTGTCCGGATGCTATCAATGCTGTTCCCAAAGTGGTAATTGCTTTGAGTGTTGAAGAATCTGATTGCCCTAGCAGCTCCGTTCGTTTCTTAATCACAGCTTGAAGCATCGGTATGGCTTTGGAATATTCACCTTGATGAGCTTTGATCGTGGCGAGGTTGAATTCAGCAGAAAGGATGGTGGAGTCATTTGCTTCCAACTCATTTTTGAGTTGGTCGTTTGCCATCACGAAGAGGCGTTCGGCTTTGTCATAGACGCCAAGGTTCATGTAGGTTTCGGCAATGGCTGTTTCAAGCTCGGCTTTGGTTACGACGTCATCGCGGAATCTTCTCTGAATGATTCTCTCGGCGGGGCCCAAAATATCCACAACCTTAACATCCTGCCCTGACATAGACGGGTCGGGCGAACGCAGGGATTCAATCAGTACATCAGTGATGGCTTCAGCCCTTAGTTGTTGTTTCAGTGCTTTTGCCTGATCTTGTCGAGCTTTGTCTCGACTGTTTTCGGCGGCCTTAAGCGCCGCTGACTCGCTTTGAAGCGCAGCTTCAAGTTCTTGCTCGTTGCTAGTCAGTTCATTGTTCAGTTCGGACAACTGTATACGCACCTGCTTTTCCTGTACGTAGCTAATTGACATAAATACACAGGTCAGGCTGATCGCGGCGACGGCGGTAGCAGCGACGGTTTTGTTGTTTCGTAACCATCGAGAGAATTTCGCATTTAATGGCTCTTGGTATGCCACAACCTGATCACCGGCAAGAAACCGTTGAATATCATCGTGCATGGCTGTGACGGTTTGATATCGTGCTTCAGGGTTCTTTGAAATTGCCTTGAGGCAAATCGATTCCAATGCTGGATCCACTCCATCGACAATCGCTCGGGGTACCTGAGGAGGTACCGAAACAACCTTACCTTTAATTTCAGAAAAGGTGTTTCCGTTAAATGGAAGTTTGCCTGTCAGGATTTCGTAGAGCACAATGCCCAGTGAATAAATGTCTGACCGTTCGTCGACCTCGTCATTACGACCTTCAGCTTGTTCAGGGGACATGTATGCCGGTGTGCCGACAGCTTGTCCATCACGGGTTGTATCCACTGAAGTGGAGCCGTTGGCATCGCCTTCCTGAATCGTAGGGTCGAGTTGCCCAATGATCTGCTCGGTAGTGACTAAATCGCTTTGTGGAAGGATTTTGGCCAGTCCCCAGTCGAGCAACATCGCTTCGCCGAAATCCCCTGAAACGATATTGGTGCTTTTGATATCGCGGTGTATGACCCCGCGCGAGTGTGCGTAGCTGATGGCCTCGCAAATCAAACCGAATTTTTGGAGCAATGCCAGTAGGTCGGTTTTGCGTGCTTCACCGGCCTGGCGTTTGGAATGGAATTCTCGTAATGCCACTCGCAGGTTTTCTCCCTTGAGCAGACGCATGCTGTAGAAAGGCGAACGGTTGTCGGGTGTGACTAATTCATAGATCGGGACAATGCCCGGGTGTTCCAATTGAGCGGTAATCTGGGCTTCTAGTAAGAAACGAGAGATGGCTCGTGGGTTATTTGCCTTTTCATCTCGTAGTTCTTTTAAAGCAACGCGACGTTGAGTTTGAAATTCAATCGCCGACCAAACTCGTCCAATCCCTCCCTGGTCCTGCAAGTTTTGAATTTCATAGCCAGGCGTGTCTCGTAATTCAGACGCCGTCGAGTTGTTTTCATGGGCGTCACCGGCCACCGTGTCTAACCGATTGAATTCTCCCTGACTCCTATCGGCAAACGATGCCAAAGTCTTATCGCCGATTAACTTGACCTTGTCCGTGCTGACTCCGAGTTGGTTACTGAGGAATTGGCGGATGGAGTCGGAGAGAGCTGAGTCCAGGCAGCGATCAACATCACCTTCATGCTGGGATAACTCCTCCATCATGGCCTGTTCGAGTGTGGAAAATTCCTCACCGGATAGCTGCATTTCGTCGGCAATACGCTGTTGCAACGCTTGCATGTCATCCAGTTGAAACACGTCGAAGGTGTCCTGGAATTGTTGTTCAGAAATGAGTCCGCGGTTAACTGCGATGACGCCGAATAAAATGCCTTTGGAGGGAGGCTGCGTTGCCATGGGAGAGTCTCGTTGAATACGGTTCAGATAAGGAAGGATGTGCGATACGAGTCCTTGGTGTTACTTTAACAAGGGGGCATTGAATTTTCCATCACGCATCAATTTAGCTTGATATGACCGTCTAATATGAGAGCCGGAGGTAGCCAGAGAAAAACGTCGGATGCCGAGGCTGTCCATTGATGGCCATGGGTTAGAATGAAGTACGATTTGTTTTCAACGTCGTCTTATCTGTATTGGATTCCTCTATGTATCGAACACACAAAGTATTACTAGCATTGGCACTTTGTGGGATTCAGGTGTTTTGCCAGAGTTCAGAAAACTCACTTCATGCAGCGGATAAACCAAACATTGTCTTCATCATGGCTGATGATTTGGGCATTGGAGATTTAGGATGCTATAACTCTGAAAGTAAGATTCCAACGCCGCATATGGACGCGTTGGCGAAAGCAGGAATGCGATTCAATGATGCTCATTCTCCTTCCGCCGTTTGTACGCCCACACGTTATGGAGTCCTTACCGGTCGCTATGCCTGGCGTACAAGACTAAAGAATGGAGTTTGTTGGGGTTATAGCCGGAGCCTCATCAATCCTGGTCGCGAGACGGTTGCCAGCATTCTTAAATCGCAAGGATATCAAACGGCGTGTGTAGGAAAGTGGCACTTAGGATTTCAGACTTCTGATTTGACGGCGGATGACTTTCCAGATGCTAGTTCCAATATTGCTGAGGATCACCCTCACGCGGTTGACTATTTCAAACCTCTGACTCCGGGACCAAACGATTTTGGTTTTGACTACTTCTTCGGTATTCCTGCTTCCTTGGATATGGATCCATACGTTTACGTTGAAAACGATCGCCCCCTAGAGTTACCGACCGGTGCCGTTGCTAAATCCAACCATCGCCGTCAAAACGGTGGAGGATTTTGGAGAGGTGGCAAGGCAGGGCCAGACTTTAAGCATATTGATGTCTTACCTAAGACGGCCGGTAAAGCAGTGGAATGGTTATCCGCCCAGGATGGAAAGCAACCATTCTTTTTGTATTTCCCGCTGAGTGCTCCGCACACTCCGTGGTTGCCAACGGACGCTCATCGTGGCAAAGCCAAAGCCGGTTATTACGGTGACTTTGTTAATCAATGTGACGCCGTTGTAGGACAGATCATGGCAGCATTGGAGGAGATTGGCCAGGCTGACAATACATTACTGATCATGACCAGCGACAATGGATCTCATTGGGTACCCGGTGATATTCCCAAGTACAGTCACCGAGCCAATTTACATTACCGTGGGCAAAAGGCGGATATCTGGGAGGGAGGGCATCGCGTGCCATTTATTGCCAGATGGCCGTCTGGCATTAAGCCGGGCACGGAATCAGATCAGACAATTTGCCTGACAGACTTACTCAGTACTGCCGCAGAATTGTCGGGAGGGACTGTGCCGAATACTGCTGGAGAGGATAGTTTTAGTATTGTTCCAGCGTTGCAAGGAAAAACGACTCAAATCCGCTCTTCAACCATCCATCATTCACTCAATGGTACGTTTGCGATTCGAATTGGTGATTGGAAGCTGATTGAAGCCAATCTTGGTTCTGGCGGCTTTTCAGCACCTCGAGTTGTAAAGCCGACTGCTGAGTCTCCTGCGGGCCAGTTATACAATTTGAAAAATGATCCTAGTGAAACGGAGAATCTTTGGGAGAAGCATCCTGAAGTAGTCGCCCGAATGTTGGCTGAGTTAAATAAAACGCGTGATGCAGGTCGATCGCGATAACGTCAGCTATTGAAAACTTCGGGAATGACCGCTCCGTCATTGAACAGTGGCGTTTCGTCTCGTCCCAGATGGTTGTAGGACAACTGAGCAGGATCCACTCCGAGTGCCGCCAAAATGGTGGCGTGGTAGTCGAATGGAGAGACTGGGCGTTCGGTGACAACATAGCCCAGATCATCGGTTTGACCGATAATCTGTCCTCCACGGACACCTCCACCAGCTAACCAAATGGAATAGCCATTGGGGGAGTGATCACGGCCATTGGCTTTGCCTTCCATCGTTGGCGTTCGACCAAACTCGCCTGCCCAGACAAGTAGTGTGGAATCCAGTAGGCCCCGCTGTTTAAGATCGGTCAGCAATCCTGCGATTGGTTTGTCTGTCCGAGCAGCCTGACGAGTATGATTGCTTTTGATGTTCCCATGAGCATCCCAGCCACCGACTCGAATCTGTACGAATCGTACACCACGTTCCACCATTCGTCGGCCCAACAGGCAGGCGACGGCGGTGTCATGAGTATTCTCTTCAGCAATGCCGTAAAGCATTTTCGTGGCAGCCGATTCAGTTGTTTCCCACTCGAATAATTCAGGAGCAGCCACCTGCATTCTGCCCGTCATTTCATAGGACTTGATTCGAGCCTGTAATGCATCGTCATTTAGTTTGGCTTTTCGATGCTGTTCATTCAGGAATTCGAGTAACTGCAATTGCTGTTCTCGTCGCTCCTTGATCGTCCCTTTAGGTAACTGTGTGTGCTGAATACCTGTTTTAGGGTTAATCAGAATTCCCTGGTGTTTAGACGGTAGGAAACCTGTCGACCATCCGGCGCGTTGAGGGTATTGCATCCCATCGCTGTGGATATTCATTGCCATAAATGACGGTAGATTTTCATTGCCGCTGCCTAGGGCGTAGGTTGACCAGGCGCCGATGCTAGGACGTTCACCGTTGGATACGCCTGTTAAGCAGACGCATTCACCGGGGCCATGGACTGGATTACGATGCTGAACGCTGCGAATGACACATAAGTCATCAACATGCTCGGCTGTGTGAGGCAGTAAGGCAGAGACTGGGATTCCGGACTCACCATGCTGCTTGAATTCCCAATGGGATGGCATGACGTTTTTGAGCCCCGACCGCTTAATCGGCGGGACGTTACGGGCAATGGATTCCGGTACATCCTGCCCCGCATATTTCTTTAACGCAGGCTTGGGGTCAAATGTGTCGACCTGGCTTGGACCGCCGGACATATAGAGGAAGATAACGCTGCGTGCGACAGCTTTCTCGTCACTTGTCTTGGCCATACTCTGCCGACTAAATAACGATGCGACCGCCATCGACGAGAGCCCGATGCCGCTGTCTTGCATAAATTGTCGGCGAGGATATTTAGTTGACATGGATAAACTCATTGCTGTTGAGCAGAACCAAACATAAGTCTTTGAGAGTGGCTTGTTCTAAGAATCGAGCGATAACGGGTTGTTCTTCCCGAGTCATTTTACGCCCAAGTATACGCATAAAGGTGATTTCCATCTGAACTTCTAAGTCAGAAGTATCCTGTTGGATTTGTAAGGCAGTGTGAGTGGCCTGCTGATTGGTGAAGTCACTATTCAGTAAATAGAGAGATTGGATCGGAGAAACAGCCTGACTGCGGTAAACACAACTGTGGTTTGCATCCGGAGCATCAAAAATCTCGTTGACGTAACTAGGAGTATTGCGGCGATGCTCCAAATAGACACTTCGGCGAGTGGATGCGTCAGTGATTTTATGTGACGGACCTCCGTGAGTTGGGTCTAACTGTCCACTCGTGCTCAGGATGCTGTCCCGGATCATCTCAGATTTCATGCGATGAGGCTTCCAGGCCCACCATGAATGATTGTCCGGATCGAGTTTATATGAGTCAGGAGTTTGCATCGCTGTTTGGCGATAGGCGTGTGAATTGAGAATTAATAGATGGATGTGTTGAGTGTTCCAATGATTGACGATCAGTTCATGGGCCAGGTAATCCAGTAGATCCTGATTAGCCGGTGGTGTCCCCTGTGTACCGAAATCTCCCGATGATCGGACCAGTCCTTCACCAAAGTGCCCCTGCCAAATGCGATTGACCCAAACCCGTGCTGTTAGCGGGTTGGAATGGGAAGTGATCCACTCTGCTAACGCTGTGCGAGGTTGAGGCCCAATAGGAGTCTGAGTGAACAGAGAAGGTATCCCCGGCGAGACTTGAGGACCGCGAGACTTTATATCACCACGGATGAGGAGATAAGTTGGTCGTTGATAGAGAGCTGACCGTTCACGTTCCAGTGGCCAGCGCATTAGATGAGGCGCAACAGGCAAACTTAGATAATCTGTTTGTGTGGAATACCAGGCCCAGGCTTTAGGTAAGGCTCGGATTTCATTCTCTAGTTGACTGAACCGAGTTTTGTCTGATCCGCTCAATCGACGACTCACTGTCTCAGGTGCGACATAAATTGGTTCTGGGTTGCCATTCGCTTTGAGCTCGTTATAAACACGCTGATGAGTTTTGTCGTAGATGTTCCAATACTCAGTGATTAGAGCTGGCCCCTGATCCCGAGCGTCTGCTAATACGACACTGCCCGGTTGGCCTTCTGCAAAGAATGCCTGAAATCGGTAGTAATCCCGAATTGATATTGGATCGAATTTGTGGGTGTGACACTGAGCGCATTCCATGGTGAGTCCAAGCAGTGCAGTCGCGGTCGTGTTGGTGACATCATTGAGAATGTCATTGCGTTGAATCTGTTTATCCAGATCATTCCCACTGTATCGTGCCGCGGACAAAAATCCTGTGGCAATAATGTGCTCGTCCTCAGTACTCAATTCATCGCCTGCCAACTGCTCCTTCACAAACTGATCATACGGCTTGTTAGATGCAAAGCTATCGATCACGTAATCGCGATACCTCCAGGCATCCGGACGGAAACGGTTGTGTTGATGCCCATTGGATTCGGCCCAGCGTGCGATGTCTAACCAATATCGCGCCCAGTGTTCACCGTATTGCTGCGAATTGAGTAATCGTACAATTTCTTTATCGAGCCATGCCTGATGCTGTTCGATCGGCAACTGATGAAATTGTTGAAGTGTATTCTGTGAGGGTGGTAAGCCGGTAATGGTCAGATGGATACGACGTAACAACGTTGAACCATCTGCTAGCGGATTGGGGGTGATCCCAAGAGTCGCTTGTTGCCGACTTAGGAAAGCATCGACGGCTGTTCTTTGGTTGGAGTCCGGTGCATCACTTGGAACATGTTTTGGAACTTCCGGCTGTTGAATAGGTTGAAACGCCCAGTGGTCGGAAGTAAGTGGGGGTGTGGGAAATAGTTTTTCATTCCATTGCATCCCTTCATCGATCCAAGTGCTTATGATGGCAATCTCTTTAGGACTAAGCCGTTCACCTTTGGGAGGCATGCGTGAGTCGTCTGTCGCTTGAAGGCGGTGGATTAGCTGGCTCGTCTTGGCAGAAAATGGTGTCGTTTGGTTGAGAA
>CALKCC010000306.1 GCA_938082855.1 uncultured Pirellulaceae bacterium
AAACAAGCGAACCAACGCCCCGTCTTCTACACCAGTTACGCTGAAAGCTAAAGCTGTCAGTGATGAGACATTATTGTGGTTTGTAATATTATCCGAGTTGTCGCTTCCCGAATCAGTGCTTGCAACTAAATCAACACTTACCGGTGCCTCTATAATTCGGTTTCCAAAATCAGCCGATGTCTGCTGCTGCCCAACTGATAGATCCAAATTGATATGTGGTGGATTACTCGGAGAGATTTGTTTGTATGGGTCGGGAGCAATTTGCTTTAACTCATGTACACCCATGGGCAAGCGAAGGAAATACGTTCCATCTGAAGCTGTTTGGACAGAAAACTCATCCGCATCCAAAACATTATCACCATCGGCATCACTGTATACCGTAAATCCGGCTAAACCCGATTCTGTATCTGAATCGAAACTTCCATCTTCATCTGCATCTACATAAACACGACCACTAACTGAAGCATCAGCTATGACATCGGTGAAAGCAACTAATTGGCTTCCCGGTGCCACTGGCAAATCCGAAAATGCTCCGCCATAATTCTGACGGCCTAAACTTGCAATCGCATCTGCCGAAGCCATATCCAAGATATTTGCAAAGACAGTGAAGCCACCATTTTGAGCATCGAGATTAGCACTATTATCAGCTAGATTAACAAACCATTGGCTAGTGGCGCTATCCGGATCACCACCAAGCTTGGCCATAGCAACGGTGCCGCGTGTATTGGATACATCGAATTCGTTGACGACAGGAGAATCTGTGGGTACAGGTGACAATTGACTTGTGGCAGTCATTGTAGTCGTTGGAGTGGTAAAGCCCCCCCCTTGAATCACAAACCCAGGTACAGATCTGTGAATGATCGAATCCTGATAGTCACCATCGGACACGTAATTGAGAAAATTCGATACCGTGTTTGGAGCTGCATCCGGTAACATTTCAAAGATGAGTGTACCGTAATTGCTGTTTAACGCGACTACATCAGCTGATCCATATGCTAGGACAATTCGATCATTGTCATGGATTTCATAGGCATCGTACGAATGAACGGGAGTACCGTTTACATACATTCTCAGAGCGTTCGTTTGGTCTGTAGTATTCCCCATCAACTCAGACGTTGAAAATGTCGCAGAAGCATTGTTTCCAGCATCGCCTGCCGACGTCCGCCATGTTTCAAAGATGTCACCTAATGTCACATATTCCGTGGGGGTATCAGTCTCGCTATCTCCGTCAATATCAGCAGGCGAAATAGTTACCGTACTTCCTGCAGCCGACGTTCGTACAAACGCAGAGTCTTCTCCAGACGTGACTCCCAAATTGGCAGGTAAATCTACCAACGAACCATTGGTATAGATCAGCACATCGGCTGTAATCGTATCACCTAAATCATGGCCTGGTGCAGCACCATGCGGTGTATCAGTGACCCCATAGAGCAGTTGCCGAGATTCAAGTCTCTCTAATGACAAGCCCTGAAGAAATTTCTGCCGTCGCTGACTCTGCTGCCGTCGAACCTTGGTGCCACTAAATAACCCGCGCCACATAATACCCAACTCTCCCAAATTACCTACATACTCACTATATCTTAGCAAGAAACGTAGCGTTCTCTAATCTGATCCTCGCAAGCCCCGACGTATACCCTAACCACCCAATGCAAATCAATCAGTCATTTGGTACGGTTTTTTAAGCGTAAAACGCATGTCGATCCCAGACTTTTAAGGACTGTGAAGAATCCTAAAAAATAGCAATTCACACAACCCTAATCTTGATTTCCTGCTGTTTTTAAGGACCTCTAAAGAAAATATCGACTATTCAGTGCCACCCATTCGTACCGAGTGCTTGAATTAAGAAAAACAGCTGATATCAGACCGCAAAGGGAGATTCTCCGCTGTTTCATCCGCAACTAAACAACAGGATCACGTCAAAGGAAAAGTGACACCCACCTTTTCTGCTCACTTACACGGCAAAATCCCCCCTGGACCAGACCAATCCCCCTCTTCAAAACAAAATCTAAAGGCACTAGATCAAATAGAAGGCCGAAATAAGAGTGGGTGGCACCGATTCCCAAGGCTCAAAATAGCGGAAACGAGTGGGTGGCACCGGATTTACACGCGAAATGAGTGGGTGGCACTTATTTTAGCTAGGAACGGTAGAATTCGTGGCATTCGTCACAGGCTTTGGTGATTTCGCCCACTGCTCTGCTTGCTCGGTCGGCGTCATTCAACTTCACAGCATCCACAATTTCACGCCCCGCTGCCTTCATTCGATTTGAGAAGCTCATGTAATCTTCGTCTTCTCCATCTTCCATTTCCGGCTTCATTAAGATCTCGGCCATGGCAGCGATTATCTCTGCCTCATGCATTACCGATTCCACATTGTCCTCGAACGATCCAGCATCCGAAGTCTGAGGCTTCAACCTCTCCTCTAAAGCAATCTCCAATCGCTGCATGATTGGAGCTCGGTCCATCAACTTGCCCCAGGCAAAATCATCAGGATTCGGCTTCAAATCAGGAGACGCTCCTCCCACCAAATCCTCTAAATCCGCTTTACGTAGTTTAGATTCGTTATATGAGGCATCCGTCCCGACCTTGCAGTTGGCAGCCGCCTTCCCAAATGCATCACGAGCTCCTAATGACTGCTGCTTCCAACGCACATCACCATCGTATTCGGCAATCACACCAAACATCGCCGCTAAAGTTGAAAAGTGCAGCCTCGCAAATTGGTAATCGCCCCCCTTAAATTTCCCAGGAATCCCGACGACTTTATCAATCTCAAGCTTTGTCGCCTTAATCTCATCTTCCAAGGTCGTGTTGGAAATCAAACTCGCCCATTCACCAGTCACGCTCGGACCACCACTATTACCGTCTGTGGGATTTGCGGGATTGGATGTACCAGCCGTATTCATCGGCGCCGTGTTGATCTGCCTTGGACCATCCAGCCGAGCCTGTGGATTATCGAAAAAGATGTTTTTAAGATCCTGCCGATTCTTGAAATCCGGGAACTTTGCCCGCTTCACCTGCTGCTTACCCTGAGCATAAAGCCAAACCGATGGCAGGATAAAAGCAATCACCAAAATCCAAGTTATCGATCTCGTTCGTTTCATTCGTTTCAGTCTCATTCAAACTTCGTTGCCACTCTTATGCATTATTAGAGCTAACTACTCTAAGAACAAGTGACTCATCATACGTTTCGCGCTATCATAATACCTAACACGTCTATGACTCCACCCCACACAATCGTTACCAACCCCGCAACGCCCGACCTTCTCCCATTCCCCACCATGAATAAACCAACTTCACATCGACGGGAGTTTCTCAAAGGAAGAGCCGCTCAAAAGGCGTTGCAAAGTCAAATCCCCGCGACTCCAGCAACCGACTCGCCGAACCCATCAGCCACCCCAAACACATACCTGCTTCATATCACTCGCAAAGCAATGGCTTGTGATTTTCAAGTCTTTCTCAATGCAGGCGAACATGATCACGCGACGGAAGCTACAGTCGAAGCGTTGGACCTCGTCGAAGAAATTGAAGACATTCTCTCCGTCTATCGCTCTCACACCAGTGCTTCTCAATTGAATCAGCTCGGGGCCCGACAACCAGTTATGGTTCACCCGACTCTCTATCGATTACTTCAACAGTCCAAAGAACTTTGGGAAACCACCAACGGCGCCTTCGACATCACCTCATCCACACTTTCCAAACTCTGGGGATTCCATCAAAAAGACCATCGCGTACCATCCCAAAACGAAATCGAATCCGCACTCCAACAAACAGGTTCACAACACCTAACCCTTCACGATGACGGATCTGTCACTTTTGACTGTCCGCAACTCCAAATCAATCTTGGCAGTATTGGAAAAGGCTACGCCCTCGACCGTTGCCACCAACACTTCGTCGCTCACAACATCAGCAATTATCTGTTCCACGGCGGACTAAGCTCAGTTCTAGCTCGTGGCCACCGACTCAATCATTCTCAGGCAAATCTCGGATGGCAAATCGGACTACGTCACCCGCTCGTGCCTGAGCAGTATCTAGCACATCTCTGGCTGGACTCCGTAGCAGCGGGAACATCCGGAGATGCCAATCAATTCTTCTACCATCAAGGGAAGCGATTCGGACACGTACTGGACCCCAGAACTGGATACCCCGTCGAAAAAGTCCTCTCTGCAACGGCACTTTGTAACACCGCCGCCGAGGCTGACGCACTCGCAACCGCTTTCTACGTCATGGGCCCATCCGCAACTGCTGAATATTGCCAGGACCACGAATGCGGATTCTTGATCGTCGAACAGGGCAAACTAAACCGATCGACCATCATTCATTCCAAAGGCCTTAAAGCACATCAAATCGAACTCATTGACCCGTCTGCAGAACTAGTTTCCTACGACTAGCCTCTTCCGTCTGCATCGCCAACAACATTAAATGAAACCACGCTAACGCAAACGCACCAATACTTCGTCGTTGGCCAGCAACGCCTTGGATTCCGGCGATTGCAATTCCACTCCCATCAATTCCGCAAACCGAACATTCGCATTCTTAGCCATTAAGGGGTCAGATGTTCTCTTGGCCAAAGCCTGCCAACACTGCGGGCTCCACTTTAACGTCGCGACAATGGACTCCACTGAATCTCGCTGTGTCACTTGATAGACCTTGGTGATCAGACGAAGCCGAGTCCTCTGTTCTGTCGAAAGAGTGGAGTAATCCACGTTATCCAGCACACCCACCAGCGGACGTCCCAATGCTCGCAACTGACGGTCCGCATATTGTCGTTCCGCATAAGACTTCTCGTCCAGCTTGGCAACCAATTCACGCACTTTGTTCATATCCACCTGAACTGGCGTCAAACTCAATCGTGACAAACCTGCCAGTGACTCGTCAAACAACAGTGCAACATGGGTTCGCGGACAGAGCCTGTTCATCAGCCGAATCAATTGCTCTCGATCCTCCACCGGCATCCTCATCAAAACCAACCACAATCGTTGACCAGAATACTCTAGCTGCTCACCATCTCGCTGCAACTTCACTCTGATGGGCGAATTACCAGTTTGTCGCAACTGAATAAAATCACCATCCTGCTCACACCGAATTGCAAACGTACCACTCAGATCATATTCCAAATGAAGTGTTTGCTGCGGTAGCATCATGGCATACTTAAGACGGTACTGTCCTGGTACGGTCCGGACTACCAAGTGTTCCTGAGCGTCATGTTCATCATGGTACAAGGTTAACGACCGACTTTGAGTGCGACGGATATCCTTGGCCAAAATACGCCCGTCATAGATGCCAAACTTCAGCCACGCCGATTTAACAATAAAGGGAGTCAGCGACTCTGGTGAGTTTGCCAACTTTGGCTCTGCCTGTGAATGCACTGCCTGTTGGCCAACGACACTGCCCAACAACAGAGCGGCGAACATAATGCCATTGCGACTTAAAACAACTCC
>CALKCC010000307.1 GCA_938082855.1 uncultured Pirellulaceae bacterium
CAGTGGCAAACTTCTAAACCCTGACCAGGACCCACGCATCAATTACCAGATTGAAACTCCCTTTGGCAAAGTCACTCTGGACGCCAAACAGGTAGTCAAAGTCACTTCGAAGCCGCTTGTTTTACAACAATACGAAGCATCGGTGGCAAGTTTGCCTGATACGGTCGAAGCACATTTGGATATGGCCAATAAGTGCAAGGCTGTTAATCTTCTTGAACAACATGACTTTCATTTACAGCAAGTTCTCCGACTGGAACCTGACCACGCCGTTGTTCGCCAAAAACTCGGGTATGTCAAAATTGGAACCGAATGGCGACGCGAAGATATCTTGATGCGACAGCAAGGTTATATCCGACACGGAGGACGGTGGCGTACGGTTCAAGAAGTCGCCGTGATTGAAGCCAACGAACAAATCGAAGACGAAGAAATCGAGTGGCGTACCAAGATCCTCCGCTGGGAAGGTGCCATCCTAAAGAATCGCGCCACCGCCCCTGATGCCATCAAAAGCATGCGGGAAATCAAAGACTACCGCGCGACCAAGACACTGGCTGAAAGGTTAAACGAACCTCAGTTACCCCGTGAAATGAAGATCATGTATCTTGAAATCTTGTCTGAAATCGGGGGAGGCGTTCCCGTCCAGGCCATGCTCAAGTGCATTACCGAAGATCCTGATGATGTAATGCAACAACGCTGCCTAGACCAGTTACGTGATTGGCAAAGCCGGACTGCCATGAACTTCTTCATTGGCTTATTGAAATCCAATGACAACAAAACGGTAAACAGTGCCGCCAATGCACTCGGGTCGTTAGCCATGAAAGATGCCACGCTTCCGTTGATTCAAGCTTTAATCACGAAACACCAGTTTCAAGTCGGTGGCGGGAATAACGTAAATGCCGGCTTCTCCGGTAACCAACCCGGACTGGGCGGCCTACAGTTTGGTGGCAAGCCAAAACTCATCGAACGCGACATTCAAAATCGAGCCGCACTGTCAGCTTTACTATCGCTCGTACCAGAAGGCGTCAATTATGGCCTGAACGAAGATCAATGGATGAACTGGTACATCCGTATGAATACGCCCGCGCAAGTTAATTTGCGACGTCGCGGCCTCTAAACAATCTCTCCAACTAGACCGGAGTCAATTATGTACGGCAGCAAATGGATTCGTATCGGTGCCATTAGTGGAGCCCTTGGCGTCAGTTTTGGTGCACTCGGTGCTCACGCTATCAAAACTTCCTTACAGGCAAAGGTTGAAGCAGCGACTCTCAACGTCGAAGACATGGTGAAGATTCTAGACAACTGGTCTACAGCCACTGAGTACATGATGTATCACTCGATCGCCATCGTCCTGGTCGGTTTGGTTTCGATACACCTCTGCTCCAAATTCCTCACATGGGCCGGCAGCTTCTTCACTGCCGGCATACTCGGTTTTAGTTTCGGACTACTGCTGTTTAATCTGATTCAAATCTCCAGCGGAACCAAAGTGATCATTCTGGTCGCTGCGGTCGTCCCACTCGGCGGAGTCTGCTACATTCTCGGTTGGATTTGCCTGGCAACGGCATTGTGGACGGGCACATCCTGCACGTTAGATCAAGCAAAATCTAATTCGTGACTCGGCAGCTTCGATCAACTTAACTCTGCGCGCAGCCAAACAGCACAGAACGACGACGATTTAAAACCTCAGCAGAATCCCGCTTTAGTGCTGTTAGGTACCGTCGTTTTCCCGTGCTGTTTGAAGTACGGTGGGTCACTGCGAGTGTGATGATATATGGAGGGGGATAATCCGCGCAGTGACCACCCTGGTTTTGATCGATGTATTCTGTAAGCCTGTGCTTACTGAGCTGCGTCAGCCGGAACTGGTACTGCTTCATCGCTAACAATCACTTCACCTTCGTAGGTTTGGCAACCATTACAGCGGAACAAACCGCCACGCAATAAAGGACGTTGCAACAGAGGACGGCAGCAGCCAATGGTACTGAGAGTCAGAACCGCGATCAGGCCTAATGTAAATAGCCGTTTCATCGTGAATTCTCCGTGGATTCGCGTAATTAAATAAATTGAAAAATTTAGCCACACAAACGTACCTCACCCGCATCACCCACGCCGTATCTTTATCAGTATTTTCATGCATTTTGCCGGTTGCCTAATCGTCATAATCGAACCTTAATAAAGCGTGTTCGACACATACTAAGTTGGATGGTCGATATGAATAAAGACGCCAGGATAAATTGCCAATCACAAGCTCCAACCAATGACCACCCTTGCCTACTACAACAATAAATTGATTGATCGAAGTGATCTGACTGTCGATGTCAGAGATCTGGGATTCATCATGGGTACAACGGTTAGTGAACGCTTGCGAACCTTTGGTGGCACATTGTATAAGCTGGACGAGCATTTCAAGCGTCTTCAAGAAAGCTTAGAGTTAACGCAGTTCAAACCATCCGTATCACTCACGGATCTCATGGCTTCGGCCAGGCAACTTGTCACACACAATCATCAGCTTCTACAAGAAGGTAGTGACCTTGGGCTCGCAGTATTGGTTACTCCGGGAATCGCCGGTGCGGATCAACCCAACGTCATGATGTATACAGACGAATTACCGTTTCAGCAAATGGCACGCTGGTATCAATCCGGCGTATCACTTCAGGTGAGTGACTACCGTCAGGTCCCCGGCAATTGCTGGCCCACTCAACTCAAATGCCGCAGCCGTATGCACTACTACCTAGCGGACCAGCAGGCACGCCAAACTCAGACCGGCGCCCGTGCACTGATGTTAGACCAGCACGGCAATGTAGCGGAAGCATCCACAGCCAATATCCTAATCTACGAAGAGGGAACCGGCTTGGTGAGTCCACCTCTCGAGCATATCCTTCCGGGAATCAGCCTTACCGTTGTTGAACAACTCGCTGCCCAGATCGAAGTCTCGTTTCAATACGACACGATTTCTATCGCTCGTCTGCTCAATGCAACAGAGGTATTACTATGCAGCACCTCGCCCTGTATCTGGCCTGTGACGCAATGTAATGGAAAGACTATCGGGACGCTTGGACACGAAACTGTTACCGCTCGACTCCAACGTACCTGGAGCCAAAGTGTCGGAGTCGACATAGTCGCTCAAGCCAGTCTGCGGTCAGAGTAAGCATTGAATCCACAAAAAAACTCTGACCCGAAAGGCCAGAGTTTCTTCGAAGGAAACGTGAGGATTAAATCCTCAGGGGTTTTGTTCCCAATCAGGACTATCGTCCTGGTTTAGAGGTCGTCAGCGTTTATACCTGTCTGACGTTTTTCCTCTTCTTCCTGGATGATAATTCGTGGAGTCACCATCATCATCAGGCTTTCTGTGTCTCGTCCAATACCTACGTTCTTAAACAATCGGCTGATATACGGTAGTTGAGCCAATATAGGCACACCACGTTCCGATCGGCCTTCTGCTAAACGCTTGATACCACCGAGGAGTACCGTTCCACCGTCAGGCACACTCACGGTTGTAGATACCGAGGTGAAGTTGAAGGTCGGTAATTGAACAGTAGTACCGCGAGTCGTAGTAACAGCATTGTCACGATTGACTGGATTTCCATCCGGGTCCAATACAGTTTCACCGGAGCTAGTCGTCGTTTCACCGTCAAAGGTGAATTCTTCGACTTCGCCGATTCGACTGAAGAACGGCACCATGGTCAGACGAACAAATCGTTTATCATCCGAAACAACAGCCTGTACACTCATGGTCGTACCCTCACCGAGCACGACGATAATAGGCTGATGAGCGACAGCGAAGTCACCAACTACCGGTGATAACCCGGTGACAAACGGACGTTGACTCAAGTCACTGACCGAAGCGGTTTGACCATTGAAGAGCGTTACTTTCGGAGCTGTCAGAACATTACTTCGGGTATCCCCCTGAGCAACTTCCAACAAGAAGAACACTTCAATATCACTGAGAATTGCAAACCCAAATTGGGCCGCCGTCCCAGCGTCATAAGCTCCAAACATCGGTATCGCCGAGTTATAGGCATCGTTCTGATCGAACACCATATCTAGGTCTACCGTCGGTCCCTGACTGTCCATCCCGAACATGACGGAACTTCCCGTATCATCCTGAATTTGCGACGGGTCAACGTTGTCATCAATTTCAAAGTCGAAGTCGACTCCAATACGTTCGAAGAAGTTGTCCGTCAATGTGATCATTCGAACTTCGATTGTCACCTGCAAGTCCTGTGATTTTCTCAATTGTTCCAACAAGTCACGAATCTCTTCATGCACCTGCTGTGTTGCACTAACAACCAAGCTGAGGTTACCTGGGAACGGAGTAATTGTCCCCGCACCTCCCAAATCATCCCAGGTATCTGGCTGAATCGTATCCTTGATCAACTGAATCAGCGTGTCAAAGTCGGCCATCGCAGCACCACCCTGACCTCCTGGTGTAATCGTTGGATTGTTGCCTAGCGAACTAGCACCAGGAAGCAGATCATCCAAAGGCATTTGTGACAGAACAGAACTGTTCTGCTGGCCCGGCATCAGATCGGCCGACGCCATCGTCAACGGCATACTTCCGCCATTGTTCATGCCACCGAATCCACTAGGAGCCATTACATTGTGAGCATCTCGGATTGCAGAGGGCAGACCAACATTGAATCCAGGTACGAAGTTCGGAATACCGATAACCAGATCCGCCACATTGTAGACTTCCTGATAGACGTCGGTATCACGAGCCTGTTCACTCGTAATCAACAAAACTTCATTTCGAATAACGTAACTTAGACGCAATTCTTCTAGGATCAAATTAAGAGCACTTCGCATCGAAACGGGTTGTGACAGGGTAATGGAAACCGGAGTTTCACTCGTGACACCCTCTGCGTTCAAACCGGCTCGATCCACATGCACGTTAATTCCTGTCATGCGGGCGAGTGTATCCAATACCGTACCGAGTGGTTGATTATCGAAATTCACATCTACGGGTTCAGCGAGTGCACGCTCGATCTTCATTCCAGCCGGAGACAAATGAGTCCCATTACGATCCATCATTTTTCGACGGGAAGAAGTTAGATTATTCCAATCCTGAGCATTACCAAACTGGAAGGGACGACGAGTGTCCATCGGGAGCTTGGAGCGATCCACATCGTCCAGAGCGTCAAACGTTGCCTGCTCATACTGATTCTGGAAATTATCAATCGCAGCATGGCGACGTGCGAATCGACTTTTCCATTCCATGTTGAGTACAACTGGCTCGTTAGGAGCTATTTCTCCGGCTTGCTTGGCAATTACTTCTGCTTCTGCATAACGGCGTTCGTCCAGTAACGTATTGAATTTATCTACCAGAGTTGCAATCTGATCTCGAGTTCCCTGTAGCCCCTCTTGCTCAGACTTAATCCGAGCCAAAGTTGCTTCATTTTCTTCGTCGAGCTCGATATCAACAATATTGGCATCCAGATAGTTTTCCAGACTCGTAATATTACGGTCAACAATCGCTAATAAGCGACGCTTGTTGGACTGATCCAATTCCGCTGCTTCGACCTGGCCTCGCAAACCTAAGAGCTTTTCCAATGCTCCCTTAGGATCATTCTTGGCCATTTCATCTGCCAACTTCTGCTCTGCCATAATCTGACTAAACAACTGTTGACGTAAGAGGTTTTGACGAGCATCAATTTGATTCAACGGGTTGTTTGCAGCCACAGCTGCACCTGCTGGAACGACAGCAGCAGACACCAACCGAATCTTATCCTGCAATTCCATTCGGAATGCTGGATTCAGATTGGCCTGATACTTCCAGGCTTCCTGGAACTTAGCCAGAGCTGCTTGTTCGTTCTGCTGCTGAAGTGCTGAAACACCTTCGTTATACAGACGCTGTGCCTCTACACCAGCCTGTTGATTTCCGACGAATGCCTGATCTGCACCAGTGGTGCTAGCTACCTGGATGTTCGTCGTATCCGTTACAGGGTTATAAACACCTGCCACAACATTACCTTGACGCTGGATGCGGGCAAGCTCCAGACGATACTGCCATGGACGAGGTTCATTTCCAACAAAGGCTGAATCAGGAACTCGTAAGGCCTCGGCCTGACCGACCAATTGTGTTGCGACTGAAAAATCTCCACGATCCATAGCGGTCCGAGCAATACTCAGTAACTGTAACACCTGCTGCTTAGCGTTATTGTCACCTACCTGCACGGCTGCTGAATTGGTCGCGGCCTTGGCCTGCTGTATCGCAGCCAATAGAGAATTTGGAGTCTGCTCAAATTGTTGATACTGAACCTGCATCGTCGCTGCTTGACGAGCCAATTGTTCTGCAACACCAAATTCGCCGTATGATACCAACCCCTGAGCCTGGTCCAACAGGAAACGAGCAAGCATTCCATTGAACTTCTGTGGGTCTGCCTGTAATTGCACGTTCTTGGCGAAGTACTCTGCATTTCGTACAAGCCCTTCTACCTTCTGTAAGCTATCTCCATTCGGAGATGCAACGAATCCCTCGGTTTTGGCCTGAGCTACCAACGCAGCTGCCTGTTGCCAATTCCCTTGTGCGAGAGTCAAGCGAGCACTTTTCAGTTTGTCGCCACGCTGCACGTTTGAGACCTGAGGCTGAGTCGCTGCCGCTTCGGTTCGAGCAGTATACGGATCTGCTGGAGGAAGCTGACCAACCTGCTGCGGTTGGACTGATGTGGCCTGAGCTGACTCTGCCTTAGCAATCGCACTTCGAACTTTCTGGGGAGTATCCTCAAAGCGAACCGTAAGAGCATCGTATTGTGGATTGAGCTGCTCTGCGCGAATCACATAGTTCTTCGCCAAAGCGAAATTCCCATCTCCCAATGCCTGGCGTGACAGTTTAAGCCACTTCCCGGCTTCTGTTCGAGCGGTTTTGGCATCAAGCGACACCTGTGACATGATCACTTGAGACAACATAGCTCCAGGCTGTGTTGCTTGCACCATTTCACAGACAGTCGAACCAAACATGATACCTGCCGCCATTGTCGCGATCGCGAAATGTCTAACTGGATTCAAAGCTATTCTCCTGTAGCAGCACTGTAAAAATTTTCGGGGAGTTTTCTGTTTTTTCATTCCCTGAGACCTAAATGAACCTCTGATCGAATTGCCCTTCGCGGCGAGTTCTGTCGTGAGGCTTCCTAATTCGTTTCCTTAAAACCCTTTATTTCCAGACTTAATCTCCCCCCAGACGATTAAATCAGGCATGCGTTTTCTGAGAACTTCTGTGCTCTTACTAACTCATACGAGGGGTAATTAATGAACTTTACGAACTCGGTCAACATCAGTTTTTTGAAAGAACAGAAAACTTTCCTCCAATTCGTTCCGATTCGAATAATGAAACATTGAAACGACAGCTTGCAAATTTCCCTTTTCATACCCCCAATATTACGTCATGATTCCAACTTCCCGTTACCGCTACACGGCAGATTAGATTTAGCCCGGCTGTTACCATGTCCACTCAACCGCAAAAAACTTCGAGCGCCTGGGCGATCTCCCTGATCTTGCATGTAGGCTTACTGTTAGCGATTGCGTTTCTGTGGACCAATTACGTCCCGAGTGGCCTGACAACGGCTGAACAGGAAAAGCCGGTTGGAATCGTGATTGCCAGCACTGCTTCAAATCAGTCAGAGACCGAGTACTTTGATGAGTCCACATACACTACCTCGCAAGCGTCGACTGACACGCCATCCGAACAAGTAACACGCCCAACGCTGAACCAACCACTACCCCTTCCAGATATCGATCTTCCCGGCTTAGACCAAATCTCAGCAGATTCTGCATTACCATCCACTGGGGATGCATTAGACATCGGTCAGCTAGCAGGTGGACTCCCAAGCACTGGCCCTTCGGCAGACCAGGTAGCCCGTGAGCAGGGCAAGCTCCCTCAAGCCATCAGCAAAGGGCCAGCAGGTGAAGTCTCGCTGTTTGGTGGAAGCCCGGCCATTGGGCATGACTTTGTGTTTGTCATCGATCGCAGTAAAAGCATGGGAGGACAGGGCTTAAACGCACTGGTGGCAGCTCAACAACAAATCGTCCAGGCACTTGAGGCGTTCAAAGACAACCACCACTTCAACATCATCGCCTACCATCACCGCCCGACGTATTTCCAAAATGGCAACGAGCTCGCCAACGCCGATTCAGCCGGTATCAAAAGAGTCAACGACTTCTTCAATGGACTGGCTGCCTTTGGCGGGACAGACCATGAAATGGGAATCATCGCGGCATTGCGTTACAAACCGGATGCCATCTTTTTCATGACAGACGGTGGAGACCCTTCACTCAACCAGGCACAACTCAGCGATTTAAAAAAATATTGTGGCGGCCGCACTTCGATTCACAGCGTGCAATTTGGCTTTGGTCCGCTACAAGAAAAACAAAACTTCATGACTCGTCTTGCCGAAATCACTGGCGGGAATTTCCACTATGTGGACATGAGGAAATCATCACCAAAGCAATAGGGAGTCACCTTTATGTCACCCATACCACTACTTACCGTTTTGATCTCAAGCTTTGCCGGCGGCAATGCTCAGCCCGTCTTAGAAGACCACGTCGATCTGATTGAAGTCAATCATCACTACGATGAAAATGGCTGGCTTGTCATGGACCAGGTAATCTTCTACCAGTGGTGTCCTGTAAAGAGCCGATATCGAGTACGTGACTGGCGACCGCTAAAATCGTTTACTCAAGTTCCCACCAAAGATCATTCGAGTGGTAAATTCATCACCACCTGGAAGGACGGACGGAACTACCGACGCATCACTGCCGATCAGTTTCGTGAAACATGGACTGCGTTCGATCCAGAATTGATCGACTCGCTCAAGAGTCCAAAGCAATACCGCAAAACCCTCATTAAGCCTAAGAAGTAAAACTACTCATGAGTAACCACATTGTCGTCACCGGATGCAGTCAAGGACTGGGCAAAGCCCTCATTGAAGGAGTCATTGATGCTGGCCATACTGTTTCCGGTTGTGCTCGCAGTGCCGAAAAGATTCTCTCACTGACAGAACAACATGGACCGGATCACAGTTTTTCGGCTGTCGATGTAAGTGACTCTGCACAGGTATATGCCTGGGCGAATGAATGTCTGGAGAAACATGGCCCCGCAGATCTGGTCATAAACAACGCTGCTATCATCAACCCGAATTCAAACATGTGGGAAGTTGACGACGAGCAATGGTCTCAATTAGTCGACATCAACATCAAAGGTGTGTTTTATGTGTGCAAGGCATTTTTGCCTTCCATGATTCAGCAAAACCACGGAGTTGTAGTCAACATAAGCAGCGGCTGGGGTCGCTCGGCTTCAGCAGATGTCGCCACGTATTGCTGTAGCAAATGGGCTGTTGAAGGATTGACGCGTTCTCTGGCTCAAGAACTACCGTCTGGCGTTGCAGCCATTCCCCTTAACCCCGGGATTATCCACACCACGTTGCTAGAGAGTTGCTTTGGTGGCAGTGCCAGTCAATTCCCTTCCCCGCAACAATGGGCTCGGGATGCTGTTCCCTTTTTGTTAGGCCTTACGGCTGCTGAAAACGGTCAGCCGCTCACTGTCCACTAGCGGACGTGCTGCCGAGATGCCGCAAATGCTTTGACAGTCTCAATCGCTCGTAACATGTTATCCCGATTTACCGAATGCACATCGACGGCCTGCCCGACGGCATTGAGCATGGTGAGCGTCAATCGCCCACCAAGATGCTGACGAAATTCCTCCAGCCCTCTGAATAACGTCTCCACATCCTCCAGCGTCTGGTGAGTCAGCGAGAATCCTAAATCGCATAGACACTGCATGACTTGTTGGGCAACCGCTTTTTCGAGCCCCAGCTCCAATGAAGAATAGACCGTGTCGATTGCAACGCCAATCGCCACGGCTTCACCATGCCGAAGAGTAAAGTCACTCATCGCTTCCATTTTATGAGCTGACCAATGGCCATAATCCAGAGGCCGAGCCTCCAGCATTTCGAACGGATCGCCACCTCGGGTAATGTGATCAAGATGCATTTTGGCAGACGACTTGATCACTGGTAATGCTTTGGACATATCACGATTGCGAATCTCTTCAGCGTCCCGGCAAATTTGTTCGAAGTCCGCGGGAGACTTCAGCAGCGAAACCTTGACTGCCTCAGAAAAGCCGCTGATAAAGTCGCGATTTGAAAGCGTTGTAAGCATCTCCGCATCATTCACAACTCCCCAAGGCACTGCAAAGGAACCCAGCCAGTTCTTCTTGGCAAATAGATTCACGCTATTCTTTACGCCTATGCCGGAATCGCCCTGACTCAACGTTGTCGTTGGAATTCGCACTAGCCGAAGTCCACGATGGGCAATCGCCACAGCAAAGCCTATGGCGTCGAGTACAGCTCCGCCTCCGATCGCTACCACATAACTACGGCGATCCAAATCAGAGACATTAAAGACTTTCAACATCCGTTCCAAAATGTGAATATCATTTTTAATCTCTTCACCACCAGGCACAAATTGAATACTCCCAACCCGCTGAACTTCGGCGGGATGCGCATTGGCAAACTGCTTGATACGATCCACTAACTGAGGAGTACCATCGGCAACATTTTGATCGACCCAAAACTGAACGCGGGCTGGTTGCTCATCTGAGGATTCCAGTAAAGCTTTTAATACCTGCTGATCTTCACCAAATACGTCCTGTGTAAATCGTAAACGGTGGACGAAGGGAACATTAAAATCAACGGTCAGGTTATCTGGAATCTCTGTCATGGATTTTTTAAAACTCGAGGGCGGGCCTTCAGGATATTGATGTCCCTTATTTTACCCTTGCCACAATCAAGTTTTAAGTCTTTGCCGAGCGAGTTTCCGCAATCAACACGCCATCAAACCGCCCTTCTTGCAGCCAATCATTTTCGTAAAGAAGTATCTCTAAATCCTCAACCAACGTCGGAAGCTCGTTATCTTCCGGGAGGAATCTCGCTGGTGGCTTCTTATGCCGAGAGGCATTTGTTTGCGTAGGTTGAATCACGATCAGTCGACCTCCCGGCGCCAAGGATTGCGCAAATAACGGGAAAAGCTGCCGATCGAAAAACAAGTTCGAGAAAATCAAATCCCACTTTCCCGCTGGCAACCCTGAATCCAAATCCTGACAAACTGTCGTTATCTGAACGCCACTGTTTTCAGCACGAGCATGTGCCTGTTTCAATGCTTCTCGTGACACATCCACAAGCGTTACATCGAGGCCACGTTGAGCCAGCCATACCGAATGCCGGCCAGCCCCTCCGGCAATATCCAATGCCCTGCCTTCACGAGGGAAGTAGCCTTCATAGGCCTGAACCACTTTGGAGACCTCTTGATACAAGCTAGCCTGAGAGTATTTGCGGTCCCACTTTTGCTGATCTTCCTGAGTCATATCACCTACTTTAGTCTCTTCAGCCCCTGAGATTCTCGAACGTCATTTACCATTTGTGCAGCCCGCGGTTCGAGTTTCAGAAATTTGAACAATTGAGACTTCGAGCACTCTAACAATGCGGCAGCAGGCTCCAAATCCCCTTGTGACTCCAGCACCTGATCCAAAGCTTCACTGAGCAATGACGGGAAATCCTCATGCCGTGGATTGACCTGAAGCTTTCCACGAGCGCAACGCCGAGACCATAATTCCGAGCGCTGAGCCTGAGCAGAACAGCGTACGGCTAATGCCAAATTGACTCGTAAACGAAACAAGGCCACTTTACGATTGGCCTCCTGAGATCGCTTTTCGTTTGCAGAACCTGTCACGGAAGTTGGTTCGTGCTCATACACCACGGCGGTTTCCACTTTATTGCGATGCTGGCCACCGGGGCCGCTACGGCGTTGACGCCGACTTGAACAGTGCTTCAACAATCGTCCTTCCGGCCAGGTTGCCGGATGAGACGATATTTCATCGCCGACTTCAGTCATGCTGTGACCCCAACAATCGCAATGCATTGAGTACCACCAATAATGTGGCTCCAGTATCTGCAAGCACAGCAAGCCAGAGATAAGCAAATCCAGAAAATGCGAGTCCCAACACAGTTACCTTAGCAGCCACGGCCAAAAAGATATTCCAGCGAATCGCGGAACGCACTTTCCGAGAAAACCGAATCAGCCAGGGGATCTTATTCAAATCGTTATTCATCAGGGACACATCCGCAGATTTGAGCACCACCTCTAACCCCATGGCTCCCATGGCAATGCCCACGTCTGCACGAGCCAATGCTGGAGCATCGTTGACGCCGTCACCAACCATTGCCACTGAAGTCGATTCCGACAATTGCTCGATCCATGCCAGCTTCTGCTCTGGTAACAGGTCACCGCGTCCAATATCCATCCCCGTTTCTCTTTGCACCGACTCAACGCATTCGGAAGCATCGCCAGAGAGAATTTGAGTCTGGCGTATGCCGGCCTGTCGCAGTGAACCGACTAACTTTTGCCCCACTTCTCGGATGGGATCCTCTAATCTCAGTGTTCCCAGTACTTCTCTTTCAATACCAACAACGACGGTTGTACTAGGCAACTCAAAATCGGTATGTTGATCGCTCAAAGATTCGACGTCTTCCGACAATTCCCGAGCCCAACCCAAGCTTCCGATCCAACACTGACGACCTCCAATATTCCCTCGAACCCCCTGACCGAAGACCGTTTCTATACGTGGAGCAGGCAGAGGAACGATCCCCTGAGATTCCGCGTAGGTCACAATAGCTTTGGCTAACGGATGAAGACTCTGCTGTTCCAATGTAGCAGCAAGCTCTAGCACCTCATCTCGACGGGACTCTTCCTTACACCACAGAGAGACCACCCGCGGATTCCCTTCGGTAAGCGTACCTGTTTTATCGAAACAAACTGTCTTTACGTCGGCCATCACCTCGATAAACCGACTACCTCGAATCAACACTCCTTCCCGAATCCCACGTGTCAAGGCAACGGTCGTTGCCACTGGTGTGGAAATTACTAAAGCACAGGGACATGCTATTACCAGCACCACGAGGGCAAGATGGAACCACGAATCAAACGCTTGCCCGGGAATAACGGGGGGAATCACCATCAACAACAATGCAGCCAGCATGATTAAGGGTGTGTAGATTTCAGCAAAACGTTCCACCGTGGTTTGAATTCCAGCTTTTTTAGTCTGTGCTTCCGCCACCATGGTCATGGTGCGAGTCAGCGTGGATTCATTAACTCGACAAGTCGTTTCCAAGTGAAGAGTACTCTCGATATTCGTACTACCTGCGTATACAAAATCGCCTTCCTGCTTTCCAACTGCCAATGACTCTCCGGTCATGACAGCTTCATTCACATAGGACTCACCTTTCACCACTCGGCCGTCGAGTGGCACAATTTCCCCAGCCCAAACTTCCACCAGGCTCCCCACGTCAACCTGCTCAATCGGCAGCTCCACCGTCTGGCCGTGACCGGACTTTCTGCAGCGGGCGATCAGCGGCGACTGCTGTAAATGTCCACGCATGGCGGTCTGCACCTGCTTCATACTCCATTGCTCTAACCAAACCGACATGGAAAAGAGGAAGGTTACCATCGACGCTTCAAACCACTCACCAAGCACCAAAGCCCCAACGACGGCAACGAACATGAGCAAATTCATATCAGCTCGACCACGCAAAACTGCACGAATCGCAGCCGGCCCAACAAATAGGAAACCGAGTAGTATGCTTAGGCCATATAAAACGCGGGTATAAACGGTCGTTTCACTGGTAATCCAATCTAAAGCACCGTCGACAGGGATAAACTGAACAGCATGAAAGATGATTCCCGCCAGAAAACTTAACCCGGACAACCAGGTGGTCAGCGTTCTTAACCGCTGAGAACGACTCTGAAAGTCTGTCATCTCTCGTACATCCCGCCAGGGATGTGCCGTCATTCCAAATTCGGCAAGAAAGCGACGTACGCCATTAGGCGTTACGATAGCTGGATCGTGCTGGACATTAAGACGCTGACTAAATAAGTCAAACTCCATGCCGCCGATACCGGGCTTCCGACTCAATTCAGATTGAATGAGTGAGACCTCGGCAGGACAGCACATTTCTTCGATGAATAAACTTAACCACTGCATGAGGATCTTCACAAAAGCCAGCGTTCGTTGCTGAAAAGAGTGAACTTATTATTCGCCACGCGAGGGGAAAATGTCAATTATGCCCAGCGAACACTTCCGTCACCGTCAACGACATTTCCAATCACCCAGCTCTTGAGCCCTGCACTCTTTAACATTCGCTGAATGTTTTCCGCGTAAAACGGACTCACAACCAGCGTCAATCCACACCCTCGATTGAAGACTCGGTCCATTTCATCGTCTTCGATTTCTCCAAGCTTCTGAATCCAATCAAAGACAGGCAGCACATCCCAAGCCTGCCGATCAATGACGGCGGTCACATTCTTGGGCATGATTCGCTCCAGGTTCTCCTGTAAACCACCACCAGTGATATGAGCAATTCCGTGAACCACCTTTTTTACTTTGTAGTAGGAGAGGATTTTCTGCAGAGCCCGAGCGTAGATCTTCGTTGGGGTCAACAACGCCTCTCCAACTGTACAGCCCAGCTCTTCGATCGTGTCGTCGGTCGACAGACCAGCCATTTCAAAGACAACTTTTCGAACCAGGCTGAATCCATTGGAATGCACACCACTGGACTCGACCCCAATGACGACATCCTCATTGACAATGGTGGAGCCATCAATCAAGTCATCCTGCTCGACAACGCCGACACAGAATCCTGCCAGATCATACTCGCCGTGTTGGTATAGATCCGGCATAATTGCTGTTTCGCCGGCCAGCAAGGCGCAGTCTGCATCCACACAACCATCACTCACGCCTTGCACGACCTGTTCCAATCGTTCTGGGTCATCGTGACTCATTGCAATGTAGTCCAGGAAAAACAGCGGTTCCGCACCACAGCAAATGATATCGTTGACGCACATCGCGACCAGATCGATCCCTACACTATCGTGGCGATCGGTCATTTGGGCAACTTTGAGTTTAGTTCCAACTCCATCCGTTCCGGAAACAAGGACGGGATTATCGTAGGAACGCTTGAAGAGACCGTTGTGAAAATCCAGCTTAAACAGGCCCGCAAACCCACCATCAAGCCTCATCACACGAGGAGAAAACGTACGCTGCATCAACTTCGGAAGTCGCGACATGGATTCCGCGTAAACTTCCAGATCGACCCCTGCATCCTTGTACGTGGCCTTTGCCATACAAGCTATCCTTCTAACGCTAGATTTCCGAGTTCTAAATCTCAGAGATAAATCATTGGTATGTCAGTGTGACTAAACCAATATTCTACACGGAAAAAAGAGAAGCAACAGTTAGGCAAAGAGCCAATTAACCATATAACCACTCAGCCCAGTAAACTCGAGGCTGAAACAATCCGAATTCTGCCTGGTCACGGATGCTCAGATTAGCCGCATTCAAGCTCGGAGTTATTTATCGAATTGCCCCAGGATCTTATGTATATCGCTGGCTGTGTAGACTGCAACCAGAGTCTTCGGTAGCGATTCCTCTTCGGGTGAGTAAAAAGCAATGATTGGCAATTGCTTCCCTTTGCCTAAGCGTTCCAGCTCTGCATCAATTTCCAAACCCGTCTTGGAGTCCATTTCAGTCCAGTCAGCGACTAATTGAACGACTTCCTTCTCCTTCAGAGCCGTTTGAACCGCATCTGTATTCAACACTGCCTTCTCAAGTGTTTTACACGTCAGACACCAATCCGCTGTAAAATCCACCATCACCAAACGTTTGTCTTCATTGAGTA
>CALKCC010000308.1 GCA_938082855.1 uncultured Pirellulaceae bacterium
GGAGAGGAATTCACATTTACAGAAACGTTAT
Source organism: uncultured Pirellulaceae bacterium (assembly GCA_938082855.1). Classification (GTDB taxonomy): domain Bacteria; phylum Planctomycetota; class Planctomycetia; order Pirellulales; family Pirellulaceae; genus UBA721. The sequence continues at coordinate 32 of CALKCC010000308.1, forward strand.
TTGAGTATCAGGATTATCAGCACGATCTGCAGCCCCATCAAGTCGACGCTCGTACCAGAGCGTTCGCGGAGCTTTGCCTGGTGTTATTGAATACCAATGAATTCATATACGTTTATTAGAGGAGTGCCGAAGTAGAAAAATGGATCGCCGTGAATTCTTATATGGTTTGAATACAAGTTTGGGAAGTATTGCGCTCAGCGCCATGCTGGCCGATGATGCAATGGCGGAGGAAAGCCCATTGCGAGTGGCACACTACCCAAAAGCCAAGGCGAAGCATTGCATCTTCCTATACATGGAAGGTGGGCCTTCTCACATTGATACGTTTGATCCGAAGCCGAAATTAAAGGAACTTCACGAACAGGAGTTTCAACGTAGCGGTCAAGAACAGAGCGCGATGGCGAGCGGTAAACGCTACTTTGTACAGACGCCGTTTGAATTTAAGAAATCCGGCGAATCGGGAGCCGACATAACCACCGCCTGGCCTCACCTGGAAAAGGTTGTGGACGACATCTGTTTTTATAGAGGTTTGCAAGTCACCTCGGTAAACCACCCTGCAGCTAATTATCACGTAAACACGGGTAATCGCTTCGGAGGCGATCCTGCCATTGGAGCATGGGTCAACCTTGGGTTGGGTACGGAGAATAAAGATCTCCCGGGGTTTGTTGTGCTTCCCGAGCTTTCTTATCCACAGGGCGGCCCGGCAAACTGGAATAACGGTTTCTTACCCACAGATTTTCAAGGGACGGCCTTTCGTCCTCAGGGCTCACCGTTGCTTGATATTCGGCCTCCCAAAGGCGTGACGCGTCGGCAGCAGAGGCGGAATCTTGATCTGTTAGCCAAGCTAAATGGCAAGCACGCCGAAGCTCATCCTCAGCACGAACAGCTCAAAGCACGAATGAATAATTACGAATTGGCCTTCCGAATGCAAACACAGGTTCCCGATCTTGTGAGTATCGAAGATGAAACTCAGGTGACCAGAGATCTATACGGAATCGATAATCCAACCACAGATAACTTTGGACGACGATGTCTGTTGGCACGAAAACTGGTTGAAAAAGGAGTCCGTTTTGTTCAGGTCTATGCCAGTAGCTGGGATAGTCATGATTATATTCTACGTGCTCATGGTTCGATGATTGAAAGAGTCGACCAACCGATTGCAGCATTGCTTCAGGATCTGAAACAACGAGGGCTGTTGGACGAAACTTTGGTTGTTTGGATGGGCGAATTTGGTCGCACCCCGGATAATGGAATCCGGGGTGGAGGCGTGAGATACGGGCGAGACCACAATCCAAATGCGATGACCGTATGGCTCGCAGGAGGAGGAGTCAAAGCTGGCCACACGATCGGAGCGACTGACGACGTGGGGATGGAAGCCGTTGAAGTCGTTCATCCATTACGCGACTTTCACGTGACTCTGCTTCGCCTAATGGGCCTTGATGACAATAAGCTGACTTACTTCCATGCCGGGCGATATAAACAATTGAGTCAGTTCGGTGGAGAAGTCATTGAGGAACTTATCGCCTAGAGTCTCCTCGCGTCGCCTAAAGCAAAATATCTTTGACCACTCGGGCTTCTGTGACTCGGGCGTCGGTCAGAGATTCTGAATGTCCCTGATGATGGTAGCTCAATTTGTGGTGATCTAACCCTAGTTGGTGCAAGATCGTGGCGTGGAGATCATGTACGGTGACAATTTTTTCTACACTGCGATATCCCAATTCGTCGGTGGCTCCGTAACTCAGACCACCTTTCACTCCGCCGCCCGCGAGTAATGTAGTACAGGCGTTCCGATTGTGATCTCGTCCTGAACCATTCTGAGAAATCGGTAATCGACCAAATTCTCCCGACCAAATGACCAGTGTACTCTCGAGTAACCCTCGTTGTTTCAGATCTTTAATCAATGCGGCAGTCGGTTGATCGGTGATTTTACAAATCGATTCGTTTTGAGTTTTTACGTTTCCATGGGAATCCCAGGGTTGGCTATTGGGACTGGCTGGAGGGAATATTTGAATGAAACGAACACCGGATTCTACCAATCGCCGTGCCATGAGACAGCGGGTGGCGTAGCGAGACAGCTCATCATCCCCTTGTTCGACACCATAGAGCTGCTTGGTCGCTTCGGTTTCCTTGGTTAGGTCCATCACTTCCGGAGCGGAGATTTGCATGCGCGCGGCAAGCTCGTAGTTTTGAATTCGGGCATCCAGATCACTTTCCTGTGGATACCGAGCTTGAAACTTCTTATTGAAACCTGCCAATAATTCGAGGTTTCGAGCTTCCACTCCTTCGGGAAGAGTCTCGCTGGATTTTAAATTGAGAACGGGTGTGCCTTGCGTGGCAACTTCCGTACCTCCGTAAATTGCAGGCATCCAACCGTTCTGCCAAAGCAAAGTGCCGCTGGTGTTGTAGCCTCGTTCATCCCGCAGAACAATATAAGCCGGTAAATTCTGATTGGCGGTTCCCAGTCCGTAGCTCACCCAAGACCCTAATGCAGGTCGACCAGCAAATAGCTTTCCGGTGTTGAACATCACCAGAGCTTCGGTGTGATTATTGTGCCCACTGACCATCGAGCGAATTTTACAGAATTCATCTGCGACACTTGCCATATGAGGTAACGGAGAAGCGAAGTCCATTCCGTTTTCACCATATTGTTTGAACTCAAACGGCATGCCTAACAATTTGTTGGTTTCACTTCCCGGCTGGAATTGTTCAATTGCGCCAGTATGTTTTTGACCATCCCGTTTATTCAACTCTGGCTTAGGGTCGAACAAATCCATTTGGCTGGGGCCACCATTTTGCATCATTAGAATGACGGACTTTACCTGAGGAGCAAAGTGGGGATCGCGTTTCTTAAGATCGTTGTGGTTGGAGAAAGTGGATTCCTCAGCCAAAAGATCCTGTTGGAGTAACGCGGACAAAGCAACGCCACCAAACCCTAACGCAGAGCGACCGAGCATTTCACGTCGTGATTGATAAAGGGGATTTTTCATGGGGTCGCTCAGCCTTTACTGAAGGTAGATAAATTCATTCGTGCTGAAGATTACCTGACTAATTCGGCCCAGTGCTTTTGTATATGCGGACATGTCTTCTGGGTCTTTGATTTGGTAGGCCGCAACGTGTTGGTTAAACGCCGAAGTACAGCTTTTGATTTCTTCGTCAGTGATCGATCTCCCTAACGTATAGAGAAACAACTGATTGAATTGCTGAGGCAGGTCATTCGGAGCGTCTGCTATGACGCGGCGAGCAAGAGCATTAGCCTGATGATTGAGGAATGCACTGTTGAGCATCCAAAGAGATTGTGAGACCGATGCTGAGGAATCCCGTTGCTGACAAGCCTCGATAAGTAGTGGTTGATCGAATACTTGAAGGACGGTGGGATGGTAGTTTCGTCGATTGAGCAAATAGACACTGCGCCGCCAGGTAGTTGCTTCGGTTACTTGATCGTAACCTTCCTCCACGACCATTCCGTTGGGAAGATTGACGATGTTATCAAACTTGCCACCCATCCTCGGATTGAGCGTGCCACTCGCGAATAAAACGGAGTCACGAATGATTTCTGCTTCCATACGCCGCAGGTTCTGTCGCCACAACAATTTATTGTCCGGATCAAGTTCGTGTGCCTTTTGAATTTGCTCGCTTTCTCCGACGGTCGAGACTTGCATGTAGACCTGACTTGTCATGATATGTTTCAACAACGGTTTTAATTTGCGTTGATGCGTGACGAAATAAGAGGCTAGGTGTTCAAGCACATCGGGGTGAGTAGGTTTCATTCCGGAAACACCAAAGTTGGCAGCAGTCTCTACGATGCCGACTCCAAATAAGTGTTGCCAAATGCGATTCACTCGGACTCGTGCCGCTAACGCTCCGGTCGGGCTGGACCAATCGGTCATTTGCTGAGCTAACTCAAGACGCTGACTTGCTGTGCTTGGGATTGACGGGTCCTGTGGCTGGGCAATTGGGGGACGTTCAAGTACCGAGAAAATACCCGCTTGAACTTCAGCTCCGGGTTTCTCATGTTCGCCTCGCCGTAGGACGAATGTTGGTCGGATACTGCCGACATCGTATACGGCCTGAACCCAACCTTGATCCAGAGTTGAATTGATGGCGTTGATTTCGTTGGTGAGCCTGGTGACCTCGAGCTGCGTTTCTCGGGCTAACGTAGGCATCACTTGTGCCTGATTGAAATTGAAGGTCTCACCAAATTTCTCGGTTAGGTATTTCTGGACTTCAGACCGCTTCTCTTTAGCAATTTTTTGAGCTGCCAGTAGATCATCGTGTAGCACGGCCGGAATGCCTGCTAAGGTCTTTTTGATCAACGCTTGTCGACCGACCTCAATCAAGGAATCAATTTCAGATTGAAGCGTACTCTTTTGTTTCTCATAGTCTGCCACTTCGTCATCGCCCATGATGCGAATTTCCCGTTCGTCGGGTTTGAGCCAATCTTTGGGTTGCCAGGCTCCACTGAAATTGGCCGTGAATCGATAGTAGTCTCGTTGCGAAATCGGCTCGAATTTATGATCGTGGCATTTACAGCACTGCATGGTCAGGCCGAGTAGGTTTTGAGCCACAGATTCAGCCGTGCGGTGGAGGACGTGGTAGCGAATACTGAGAATGTTTAATTCGTTCTGATCGGTGTCATCCGGAGCACATCGTAACATCGTTGTAGCCACTAGATGTTCACGAATTTTGGGATCATACGATTTGGCATCACGCCAGTCGACCATCGCATCTCCAGCCAGTTGTTGTTGTAAGAAATCCTCATAGGGTTTGTCAGAATTAAACGCATCAATGACATAATCCCGATATCGCCATTTCCCTTTGGCTGGCCGAACAATCGCCTGATCATTGTCCATGGCATTCGTGTCGCTGTATCCAACACCGTCCAGCCAATGTCGTCCCCATCGCTCTCCAAAATGTTTGCTGGCCAACAAGCTTTCTATTAAGAGCTCGTACGCATTCGGTCGAGTGTCCTGTAGGAATTCCTCGATCTGCTGTGGGGAAGGTGGTAGCCCGATGAGGTCCAAAGTTGCCCGTCGAAGAAGTACTTCTTTGCTGGCAGTTTTCGAAAGAGTCAGTCCCTGTTGTTCGAGCCTGGCAGCAAGGAGATCATCAATATCGGTCCGAGATCCATGCATCGCCATGTTGACTGGAATTTTGGGTGGTTGTAAAGTCTGAAAAGCCCAGTGATCACTTTGTGTTTTTTGATTCAGTGCGGTTAGATCGACAGCTTGTTTGGCTTTGGCTCCAGATTCGATCCAAATTCGTAATAACTCCAATTCTTCCAAGGTAAGTGGAGTATCGTGTGAAGCTGGCGGCATTTCTTTCGACGCCGTGATATGAAACAGGAAACTCTTTTGAGCGTTCCCCGGTTCCAGAATGGGACCACTTGTCCCTCCTTTATATAGATGGATCAGTTGATCGAGTCGAAGCCCACCTTTGGCCTCGTCTCCCTGATGACAGTCCACACATTTATTGGCCAACAACGGTTGGATGTGTGTTTCGAAGAGTGGTTGGGCTTGATCTTGTGAAGTGTAATTAGTTTGGGCTTTGAGCCTTTGGGCCAGGTATTGGCCAACCTGCTGTTGTTCCTTGGCATGGAGAACGCGATTGAAAACCAATACTTCAAACACATCACCGTGAAAGAAATGGGTAGGATCCTTGCTTAGCGAATGCTGTCCGATCGTTAATTGGGCTCCGCCGACGAAACCCAGGAACCCGACGTCTCCTTGGTAACGACCGTGTCCGACGGATTTTCCATCTTCATACAAAGCCCAACGCTGGTTACCGGCATAGACGGCTTCTACGATGTGAGGTTGAGAATCCCAGGATTTTTGAGACGAAGTTGCTTCTCCTCCTGCAACGACTCCTAATCGCATCCGGCCTTTGCTATCAGGGTCAAGAGTATAATCTTCATACCCGATCCAAAATCCCTTCCGTTTGTTAGTGTACTTTGCTTCGTTCTGGGAGGAGGCAAGGTCGATTAGGCGAGGGCTTCCCGCTTCCTGTTGTTCGGCTCGTATTAATACAAAGACTTGAAATGTCTGTTCACCTGACAGAAAGCCATTGATCTTGGAAAGCGTCAGAGCGGACTGGTCAAAATGGATGGAGGTAGCATCACCGTTCTGACGAATCGTTGGTCTGAGATTCGTGTCAGGTTGTACGAGATGGTTTCCCTTGCCACTACGGTCGAACCAAGTTGAGAGCTTTCCTTCTGTGGCTTCGTGATGGTCTGCATCAAGCCATAGGACCAGACCATCGGTTGAGAAAGGAGGGGCCACTGGAAGTTCGTCTGCATGGACCAAATCACCGGTCAAAAGCAGCGTGATGCAATATAGAAGACGTGACATAAACAATCAGCGAAGGCAGGGGAGGCGGTAAGATGCCTTCATTGTACGAAAGTGAATTGCTGACTTCGAGGAATTAGTGTAAATCCTCGGGCAGAAGGCTATGGTCGAGGGTGGAAAATCAGTACGTGATTTTCCAATTCGTCCAGGTTTTCCTGAGGAGCAGGTATTCGGGACGAAAGATGTTCTGCCAGTTGCGTTACGCCGGAGGTAAGTCCTGTTGTTATATCTTCCTGCTTGATGTTTTGGAGGATGCTTTGGCAGATACTATCCAAGGTATCCTGATCTAATGCTTCTTTGCCGAGACGATCACAAAGAATTGTAGCTCTTCGTTCGGCCAAACTTATATACAGCAATACTGCTCCTGCACTGCGGGGAGAAGCAAGAATAGCGTCTGAGAGAATCAACTGTGCGGACCGTTGGATCTCTGCATTCACTTCCTTTTTGGAAACCGCATAGGCACGTAGAGATTTTGAGAGACTTGAGACCAGTATGCCAGCCAGAAACCCTGCCACCACCAGAATGACCTGCACCAACAGACTGAAGTCTGCTTCGACACTCCACATACCGTCGTTGTCCATGTAACGAGCTATAAGATGGCCACCACTGAGAGTTATCACTGCTCCAAAAATACCGAAGATCGATTCGGCTCGATCGTAACGGCCTGATTCTGTCGCCACGGCGCAGACAATTTCAGCTCCGGTTTTCGTCTCGGCCTCGCGAATTCATTCTTCAATGGATTCGAGTTGTTGTGTGTTTAGAGACTTTTTTGCATTAATCATAAATCTTACTTTGTATGAAATTCGTGGTTACCAGCTGCCGGATGCTCCGCCACCACCGCTGGAACCACCACTGTAACCGCCTCCGCTATAGCTACTTCCTCCGCTGCTATAGCTGCTGTAACTGGAACTAGAACTGTAGCCTCCGCCTCCTCCTCTACTTTCTGGTAGAAAGCTTGCAAGAATTCCTAATCCCAAAATGAGAAGTCCGGGGGGGTAGATAGCTAGGAGTCCTAGACCAATGCCGATTATGAAGAACGCATTTTTCCCGGTTCCCTCCGGCATTTGCACTGCAAGAACAAACACGCCAACGGCCAATAAGATCAAGAGTCCTGTGAGCCAGATTGGACGTTCGTGAGCGCTGGTAATGAAGTTCTTAAAATTAGAATTACTCTTCGGCTTAGAGAGGGTGTTTACTTGTCCAACGGGGCCAGCGATGTACAATTGTTTCAAGTGATTTACGCCTTCTTTGATACCGTTGGTATAATTCCCCGCTTTGAAATTTGGAACAATTGCACCGTCCATGATTTGTTGACAGTGATTGTCAAATCTCCGCGCCCAGTCCCTTCCCAATTCGATTCGGGCCTTGCGGTCGCCAATGGAAATGAGTAATAGGATGCCGCGGTTTTTCCCATTCACTCCCACTGTGCCAATGTCCCATTTGTTAAACCACTGGGCTGCAAACGTAGCAATGTCACTTCCGTGGTATCCATACGAAGCCATCCGAGTGATGACAACCACAATAATCGGAGTATCGTGTTGTTCGAATGCTATCTTCTGAGCCTCTCCGATAGCCTTTAATTCAGG
>CALKCC010000309.1 GCA_938082855.1 uncultured Pirellulaceae bacterium
GCATCTTCTTTTCGATCGTGTCAGACACGTCGATCTCGAGTTGATTCGCTAATGCCAGTGCATAACAAAGAACATCAGCTAGTTCTTCTCCCACGGCTTCCAACTTTTGCTTGTCGGCGATTATTTCCCGCGACTCCTGCATCGAGATCCACTGAAAGTGTTCCATTAATTCGGCGGCCTCGATGGCCATCGACATACTAATGTTCTTTGGAGAATGAAATTGGTTCCAGTCACGCTCGTCCACAAATTCAGCGATCAACTGAGCAAGCTCACTTACTGTTGTTGTCTGATCGTTCACGATGGGTCATCCTGAGATTTCAAATAGGCGGCCGTCGCTTCCTGATAAACTGCCTGGATCGATACGTCATGTGATTCACTGATGACTCGGCAGGCTTCATATTCCGGTGAAAATCTTTGCTCACCATCCGGAAGCGTTGCCAGCTTACCCTCTATTTTTCCCCAGGGTGTCTCCACCTGATGAGCTTCTCGCGGAAGTACATGACGACTAGCAAGCCATTTACGAATACCAATGGTTGACGTTTGTTTGAACAGTATCTTTTCAAGTCGTTTAACGTCTGCTGCATAACACAAAACTGTTAGCTTCACGCCGGGACGATTCTTTTTCATTTGGATGGATGAAGAGTAGACATCGAGAGCTCCCGCTTCACCCAGCAACTCTGCACAATGTCCGATGATTTCCCCTGATGTATCATCCAAATTTGTTTCCAGTACCCAAATCTGGTCGGCCACCGAGGCTTCATCCACTTGCCCGACAAGCAGCCGTAAAATATTGCCCTGTGTTTCCAGATCCTTGTCTCCAGCTCCATACCCAATCGTCTCGATCTGCATCGGTGGCAAGTACCCGAATTGATCAACGATGGTCGAGGCGATCGCCGCGCCGGTGGGTGTCGTCAGTTCACACTCCACATCACTGGGAGCAATCGGAATTCCCTTTAACAGCTCGGCCGTGGCAGGCGCCGGAATGCTCACTCGACCGTGAGCAATTTTGACAAAGCCGTGCCCGGTTGGAATAGGAGAACATTCAATCCGTTCGACGCCTAATAAGTCCCATCCGATTGCACTTCCAACGATATCTGCAATCGAATCCACTGCTCCGACTTCATGGAAATGTACTTTCCTCAAAGTGGACCCATGAACATGTGCCTCGGCCTCTCCCAATCGGGTGAAAATTCGCTTGGCAAGCTCTTTCTGGGAAGGCGTGATGACGTCACTAGCATCGATCATATCTGTTATGTGGTGCAAATGACGATGGGCATGCTCCGGCTCATGCTCGACCGTCACACTGGTAGCTCGGAAACCTTTCTTCTTGACCTCCGTGGCCACCAGACGGCAATCGGGCAAACCAAGCGAGTCAATTCCGGCTTGGATCGCTGACAGGTCTACACCAGCATCCACCAATGCTCCCAGTGTCATGTCTCCGGAAATACCACTCATACAGTCCAGATAAGCGATCTTCATCATGTCTCTTTCATCTGTTGATTTGTCAGTTCAATCCCTGTCATTTGACGGGACCTCTTCAATATACCTTAGGGGATGCGTGGTAGAATACGCCCTATGGCGAAGTATAAAAACAGACCTCAGTGGCAACTACCCAAAGGGGTTTCCCATGGACTCTGGGATTACACGCAATCGAATTCCATTGCAGACGATTACGACGAGTACTTCTCCTACACGAGTCTCTTTGAGTTAGATCAGGGACTGGTATTGGAAACGCTCGCGCGAGTGGGGAAGCCAAACGACCTGGTCGCAGACCTGGGTTGTGGAACTGGACGAGCTCTGGTCCCGGTCGTGGAAGCCGGCTATCGCGGGCTGGCCATTGATCTTTCCTGGCCAATGTTACAGTTGGTGCAACAGAAAGCTCAGCAGCAGAATTTGAATATCCAGTGCCTACGAACAAATCTGGTTGAGATGAACGGGTTGGCTGATAATTCGGTGGATCATTGTATTTGCCTGTTTAGTACGCTGGGCATGATCTCCGGAAGCGACAATCGTCAGGCAACGTTACAGCACATTGCCCGCATTATGAAACCTGGTGGAAGATTCATTCTTCACGTCCACAATTACTGGTACAACCTGTACGATCCAGGAGGTCCGAAGTGGCTTTTTCGCAACTGGCTACAAAGTTTGTTTACCAATAAAGTTCAACGGGGAGATCGCCAGTTTAGCTATCGAGGTGTGCCCAATATGTTCTTACACGTGTTTCGATACCGTGAGATTAAACGGGCATTAAAGTCTGCAGGTTTATCGATCGAACGAACCGTACCTCTGCATGCTCAACGCCAAAGACCACTACGCAACCCATGGCTGTTCAGAGATCTACGCGCCAACGGCTGGATTTTCTCAATTCGTCATCAGAGTTAGCCATAGAAGTGGGGCTCGATGAGCCAGGAATCAAGCCTCATAATTTACCTCGATGGCACAACCGGTATGAGTTGAGAACCTGTTGTTTCTCACGATCGATGAGTTGGGCAATCTTGGTTTTAGCCCGTTGTGAGGTTTCCAATACGAGTTTATAATTTCGTTTTTGATGCAAAATAAGTCGAAAAACACTGGTTTTGATAACGAGTGAGAGTGTGAGTCGACTGAAGATTCACAAGGTACCTATAGAAACTCTAGCTTTGAGTTGAAGGAGATTAACGTGGCAATTCGTGTTGCTATTAACGGTTTTGGACGTATTGGACGTCTGACTTTTCGTAACCTCATGCGTCGTAGTGACGAATTTGAAGTGGTTGCAATTAACGACCTGACTGACAATAAGACACTTCGTACTCTGCTCAAATACGACAGTATCCACGGGCGATATGATGGCGATGTTGAATACGATGATGACAATCTCATCGTCAACGGCCAGGCAATCCGAGCTCTAGCTGAACGTAATCCTGCTGACCTACCATGGGGCGACCTGGGAATCGATGTAGTCATCGAAAGTACCGGTATCTTCACTTCGCGAGGCGGAGACGGTAAAGCTGGTTACTCTTCGCACCTAGAAGCTGGTGCCAAGAAAGTAATCCTCAGTGCTCCTGCCAAAGACGGAGCGGACCTCACTGTGGTTATGGGTGTCAATCAGGATCTTCTGACTCCTGAAATGAAATGCATCTCCAACGCAAGTTGCACAACAAACTGTCTGGCTCCGATCGCTAAAGTTTTGAATGATAACTTTGGTTTCGAATCAGGACTGATGACAACCGTTCACGCTTACACCAATGACCAGCGAATGCAGGACATGCCTCACAGCGACCTGTACCGAGCTCGTGCTGGTGCCCAAAACATCATCCCGACCTCCACTGGTGCTGCCAAAGCTGTTGGACTCGTTATTCCAGAACTTAATGGCAAGCTAACCGGTATCGCCATGCGAGTACCTGTTCCAACCGGTTCTGTTGTGGACCTGACTGTCAATCTTGGCAAATCCACTTCTGCAGAAGAAATCAATGCGGCGATGCAAGCTGCTGCCGAAGGCCCACTCAAGGGTATTCTTAAGTACGCAGTTGATCCATTGGTTTCAACCGACATCATTGGCGATCCTCACAGTTCCATCCTGGCTAAAGACTTTACTCAGGTCTTGGGCGGTGAAGGTACGATGGCGAAAGTTGTTAGCTGGTACGACAACGAATGGGGTTACTCCAACCGAACTGCTGACCTCTGCTCGCTATTCGGCAATATGTAATTTCAAGTTATCGCCAAACCAAGGTATAACTAACCGCAGAGGTCACAAGCCTCTGCGGTTTTTTTATGCCCCTATTCGATCCAACTGCTTTTTCCCTGACAGGCTCTATGATTCACTTCAACGAACTCAATGCTCCGAAACCGGAACTCGACAGTGTTGCCGACCAAAGCATCGCCATCCTCGATAAGATTCAATCCTCTCAACAAACCGAAGACGTTCTGAATTCGATGAAGGAGTGGGATCAGCAACGTCGCGAAGTTGGTACTTACCTGGCGTTGGTTTATTTACGATTCACTCAAAACACAGCTGACGAACAGGCGAAACAGGCGAAAGATGAATCGGATGCGATGCGTCCGAAGCTTACTGAGCTGGAAAACAACATCAAAAAAGCTTTGGTACAACACCCATGCCGTCAGGAATTGGAACAGCAAATCGGCTCTCAGATGTTTAGTCTTTGGGAATCTGAAATCCCGACGTTTGATCCGGCCATCGCCGAAGACTTGATTGAAGAGTCCGGGCTGGAGTCTCAATACACCGCACTCACCGCATCCGCTGAGTTTGAATTTAATGGTGAAACACACAACCATTCGACCATCGGGAAATATCGTGAGTATTCAGATCGGGATCTGCGTTACGGTGCTGAAAAAGTAAAGTGGCAGTGGTTTGAGGAAAATGGAGATGAGCTGGATGACATCTATGACAAAATGGTGCAGCTTCGTCATGCCATGTCTCAGAAGCTAGGGTTCGAGAATTATGTCGAATTAGCTTACCTCAAAATGTGCCGCGTCGATTACAACCAGCAGGATGTTGCTCGTTATCGACAAATGGTCCGAGAACACGTAACTCCGCTGGGAGAGGTAATCCGAGAACAACAAGCTCAGGCATTGGGCATCGAAAAGACAATGCACTGGGACGAGGCCGTTTACTTAAGTGAAGGAAATCCACTTCCGCCGGAAGATTACGATACGATGATTCGGTTGGCTCAGGAGATGTTCGACCAGCAGGGTTATGGTCTGGACGACTTTTTCCGAGTCATGACTGAAGGCGGGTATATGGATTTGCAAAGTCGGAAAGGCAAAGCAGGTGGTGGATACTGCATGTCCTTCGACACCATTGGAATGCCTTTCATCTTTGCCAACTTCAAAGGTACTCGGGCCGATGTCGAAGTCTTCACGCACGAGATGGGCCATGCGTTTCAGGGATACATGAGCCGCAATCAACCCTGGATCGACTATCTCTGGCCGACCTACGAATCGTGCGAAATTCACTCCATGGGATTAGAGTTTTTAACTTATCCTCAGATGGATTTATTCTTCGGGGATCGAGCGGATCAATTCCGGCGAATCCATCTCTCCAGCAGTCTGATGTTCCTGCCGTATGGAGTAAGCGTCGATGAATACCAGCATCGAGTATACGAGAAACCCAATGCGACTCGAGAAGAACGTCATGCGATGTGGAAAGACATCGAACAGAGCTACATGCCATTCGTTGATTACGGAGATCTGCCGCATGCTCCCAAAGGAGCTCGTTGGCATGACAAGCAACACATTTTTCGATCACCTTTTTATTATATTGATTACACATTGGCCCAAACCTGTGCCTTGCAATTCTGGATTCGAGCTCAACAAGACCGCGCCGCCGCTATGGATGACTATGTGGCGTTGTGTAAACGTGGAGGAGAAGCACCATTCCAGCAGTTGGTGAAAGGAGCCAATCTGATCAGCCCGTTTGAGGAGGGTTGTTTGGAAGGAGTGGTCAAACAAAGCCGCGTCACCTTGGGACTCTAATTTGCAAAAGATCCGAAAATCCCCATGTCAAATGTCAAATGTCAAATGTCAAATGTCCAACTGTCCAACTGTCCAACTGTCCAACTGTCCAACTGTCCAACTGTCTAATTGTCTAAATGTCTAAATGGCTAATTGGTTAAATGGAAACGAAAGCTACAATTCGAGCATTGTTGTTGCTGACAATTTTGGTTGCCACAGCTCACGCGTGTTTATGGGATACCGATACACTCGATGAAGAACGAAGCGATTCTCCATCGGCCATCGAGTTGGTGACCGGTGCCTTTGCTCGTCATAGCGCTGCGTTTTATCGCTGGAGGATTCAAGACCGCCAACAGAAGCTGGAGGATGGCGACGACAAACCACTGCATTACGATGATATCGCCGTTGCCTATGACAAAATAAAAGAGCCTGGAAATGCGATTGAATGGATGCATAAGAAAGAAGCGGTCCATCCGGGGCTGTATGAAACCTATGCCAATCTTGGAACATTTCATATTCACAGTGGCAACTTCCCCGAGGGCATTCGCTATATCGAAAAGGCCTTGGAACTGAATCCACAGGCCCACTTCAATCGTGAGCGATATCAGTTGTATGTGGTGAAGTATTTGCAGCATCGTGTGCAGCACGGTCAACTTGTCGATGGAAAGCTCTTACTTCCACTGAGTCGGGACCCCTTTGTGGAGGAACGCAATTTCAATCGAAAGAACCATGACAATCCTGACGTTGAGCCACTTAGCGTGCCGGATCGGGGCATCTTTAGTTTCTACACTTTTATTGCCGATGACTTGGCGGATAAGACGGTCGAAAACTACAACTCCAAATATGCCCGCATGTCAGAGGAAAAAACTCAGGAGGCCATCCAAGGCATCTTGGGCATGATGCGATTCGGGCATCATGATTCTGCAGTCCTGTTGGAGTGTCTAAGTGACTTACTCGTCCCGCCGGGAGGTCACGGTGTTGGCAATCGTATTGCAGCCCGAGCGATGTTAAAGGCCTCTTACAGCACCGAGGATGAAGAAGCAAAGAATATGTACTTTGACAAAGCCTGTTATGCTATCGCCGGTCAGGAAGGCGTAAAAATCGCTCCATTGGAGCGAGCCTTACGGCGTGAATTACTACAGGCAGATAAGTACTTTGATGAGCTAGTTCAATTGGAAGCAAGTTGGATAGAATCCGGCGTCGATGTGGAATCTGAATTTCGGAAAAAGTACTATCAGAACTCTGGTGACGAATCCCAATTGGCCTACTTTCCGATTGAATTTGAGTCTGTCAGTACACCCGTGAGACGCCAAAATGTCTTTGGCTACTCAATCTTTGTCACCATCGCGTCGCTGATCCTAGGCTGTTCCGTTGCGGCTCATCTGCTACCTAAAATCATGAGAAAACGACAAGGGTCGAACGGTCCTTAGAGATAAATTCATATTTACCCGCGTGCGCCCAAACTTCTATACTTGCCAATGACTAGGCATGACACGCAATTGTCATCGCCTCTTATTCACCACCTCATTTTGTGTAGAGTCTATCAGGATGAAAATCCAGCCTGCCCAATCCGTTATTGTACGGAGTGTCTTGACGCTGATTTTGACTATCAGCCTCAGCGTTTCCCTGGTCGCTCAGGACGCGCCAGAGGAGCCGACTGAGTCAGTCCTCAAGGAGGAAACCACTGCGGAGGAATCAGCCGATACCGGAACTACAGAGCCTAAGGAATTTACTCCGCCAGCGATTACCCTTGGAAGTGCCGCGAGTGAAACTCCTGGTGAATTTACATTCAAACCATCTACCTTTGAAACATTGACTCCAGGTGTATCCACCTCTGCTGAGGTTTTGGAGAAGTTAGGAGACCCTAGAGCCACCATCGAAACAAACGGCAGTCAGGTCTTGGTTTACTCCATGGAGCCTTATGACCGAGTCGGTATTGTCATTAAGGAGGATGTTGCAGAATCGATTCATCTGCACTTCAAACAATCAACCGAATTAAAGCAGCTCGTCACTGAGATGGGATTGACCGAGAATGCGGCCGTCACTCAGGCCACCTCCTCTAACAAGGCCTTTCTGTTAATCTGGCCAGAGCAGGGCGTCACCTTCCACTTCAAACGCAATGAAGAATCGGTCGATTTTGTTTCTCGGATTTCATTTACCACCATTCAGGCTTCAGCCTATCTGGAGCGTGGAACGAATCGTCAGTGGTTTGACTATGCCGGAGCACTTTCCGATGCCCGAGCAGTGCAGGCACTACAGCCAATGCAGCACGAAGCCTTCATTCTGGAAGCCAAAGTTCAACAACGCATGGGTAACGTGCAAGCCACCAACGCCGCTTTGGAAAAGGCCGTCGAACTGTCACCCGGCAATACAGAATTACTGCTGATGCAGGCTGGCTTAACTGGATTCGTTAAAGATAATTCGACCATG
>CALKCC010000310.1 GCA_938082855.1 uncultured Pirellulaceae bacterium
ACTGAATGGGTCAAAGCTTGTTGGCCGATCTAAATCGATCACGCTCGCCATGTTAGCGTACATGTCATTAATCACGATATTTCGAGATGTCATGATTTCAGCTGCAAGCCTGTTGTATTCAAGCTCACTGCCGGGAACAAAGAGGTCTGTGCTTGAATGTCGGATGGGAGTGGTGCTTGCCCAGACAAGTTTAGCCTCTGTTTGAGCAAGAGCCGTCACTAGTTGCTTGAGATTCGCCGCGTAGTCCTCAGGCGAAGTAGTGAGCACCCCGCCAGCATTTTTAGACAAGGCTCGAAAAGACTTAAGCCCAGGGACTCGATAGACTAAATCGCCGAGGCCGACATTGAAATGGATTAAGTCCCAATGCTCTTCACCGACCAACTCATCAAGATGCTCGTTAGCCGTTTGCGAATTAAAAGGCTCGCCGGGAGGCAGTTGTCTGTAAACGACAGTAACCTGACCCTTTAGTTCTTTAGACAGTTCTCGTGCAGGGCCATTGTATATGGAGTCTCCAAGAATCAGTACGCGTGGAAGCTCGTCCTGAGCTCGTACGTGATTTGGAATCAACAGTGCAATGATTAACAGCACTAACGTCGATAGCAGCATCAGACGAATCATGAATCTCCTATCCGCGAATCTCGGTCATGTCGCTCGTGCTGTCAGCAAATGAATCGACTGGCGTATCAACCGCATGAAGCATGGAAACAAAGAGGTTGGCTAGCGGAACTTTACGATCTCCCGTAAAGGAATGCAGCTTCCCGTGTATGAGGCCAAGGTGGCTACCGCCAGCCAGCTGAATGGGATAGTTTTTGGTGCTATGCGAAGCATGAGGATGGGCTGACCCCCACAGGACAACGGTCCTGTCGAGCATCGTGCCATCGCCTTCAGCAGTTGACTTTAGCCGTTCTAAGAAATAGGCGTGTTGTTCGGCTCGCCAGCGGTCCCATTGTCCTGAAAAATCTGCTGGACGTTTGTGAGCTATATCGTGAGTCGCTCCTTTGTAACCCAGAGCGTACGTCGCATAATTCCACATTTCACTATCAGAGGATTGTTCGCTTTCTAGCATCAAGCTGGCAAAACGGGTGGAATCCGTTTGGAATGCAAGATAGACGAGATCATACATGCAACGGATGTACTCCTGAGGATCTTTGTGCGACACCTCGATATTGAGCCCTTTCGTGTCCACGTTAGGCAATGGTTTGTGAGTCCACTCACTGGTACGTTCGACTCGTTTCTCAAGCGAGCGGATGGACTCCAGATATTCATCGACCTTGCGTTGATCATGCGAGCCCAGTTTGTTCTGAAAACTTCGACTGTGCTCCAACAACAAGTCTAGGATGCTGCTTTCGCGTTTTAAGCCGGCACGAACCTGCTCCACACCTCGGCCAGCATAGGGATTAAATAGACCGTTAAAGATTTCCTGTGGTTTGTTGAGTGATGGAATTGGACGTCCCGGTCCACGATGAGACAACGTCTTACTTCGTCCGTAAGATCCGGTTCCCCCTTCCGTGCCTAAGACGAGTGATGCATATCGCGTTTTGTGACCATGCGTGTTTGCTGCAACCTGGTCGATCGAGATGTTGTTGGTTTTCTCTTTGCCAACCATGTCAGCGCCGGTGGCAAATACGTCGCCAGAGCTATGCCCGCCTAGTGCCCAGCCACCCTGATGGTCCAGCCCTCGGAAATATGAAATGTCGTTCTTGAACGGCTCGAACGGAGCACTTGATTTATTAAAGGTTAACTCGCCAGCGTCTTTGCATGGCCACCAGCTCCACTCGTGATGTGGCTTGTCAGCGACAGGAATCCCAGCCGTCCCATGAGGCATATAGGCTCCGTAGGCAAAATAGCTCACAAGCATTCGCTTTGGGAGTGTGGCGGAGTCGGCTCGGACCATCCCCTGTAGTAAAGGCAGCGCAAGGGCCACTCCCCCGCCTTTGAGCAGAGTACGTCGATCGAGATGCCAAGACTTGTTCATGTGTTTGTCCGTCTTTATGGGAGGATCTGAGCGTGGAATAATTCACTCTGACAGATTAAGACTATTGTATCACGTAGATTGTAATCAACCTGTTTTGATTGGTTCACGAGGTTCTCGATTGCAGGAGTGTCTCTCCACGTAAGCTCTCTACCGAGGGCGTAACCCGTTAGTCGGCGGATTAGATTTTCAGCGATTGACGAGCTGTGTTGATCAATGAGGTGAGACTTTAATTCGGGTAGGCCGTCAATTTCCACTCCTGTTGGAAGAATCGTACGCGCGACAACCTCTTCGGTGTTAATCGATTCTAAATACCGCTGATAGCCGGCCATGTCGCCATGCGTATTGGAGCTATAGGGAGAAACACGTGTTCCTTCTCTAGGGTTAAGCGGTTGAAAGCGTCCGATCGAGTTGTATCGTTCGAAGGGAAGCCCCCATGGATCCAAGCTTGCATGGCAAGCATTACAACTTTCCTTTTGACGATGTTGTTTCAGTAATTGCCCGATCGTCAAAGCGGAGTCTGCCGATTCACCAGCAGTGTCGGAAAGGGCTGGGACATCTGCAGGCGGTTCGGGCACTTCATCGCCAAGAATAGCTTCTCTGAGCCATACTGCTCGGTAGATCGGGTGAGGCGCAGAACCGGTGCTGTTGGCGATCAAGATGGACCCTTGTGACAAGATACCTCCTAAGGGACTGTCAGGAGGGAGTTTGACTCGTTGTAGATTGTGCCCCTGAACGCCTGGGATTCCATAGTGATAGGCCAGAGGTTGATTGAGCATGGCGAAATCAGAATCGACAATCTGCAGGAGACTTTGGTTGCGAGAGAGAAGGTCGTGCATGAAATGCACGGTTTCGTCGACCATGTAGTCTCGAATGGTTGGCCGATATGGAACTTCCGTTCCCGCTCGTTCTCCTCGCGCTACATAGTATAGAAATCTCGGGAAGAGCTCTCGATTTATGGGAACGGTATGCAGCTTGGACAGGCTAAGCCATTGTGTTGAAAAGTTGTCTAGAAACTGCAGAGTACGTGAGCGATCTGTTAGCATCCGTTGGACATGATTGTTGATGTTTTTAGCCGAGCTGAGCTGGTTGTTGGCAGCTGCAGCGAGCAGGGATTCATCTGGCATAGTGCCCCAAAGGAAATACGATAAGCGTGAAGCTAACGCATAATCTCGATGTGCGTCATCACTTTCAGGAGCGTGATACATGAATTGCGGCGAGACGAGTACCATGGCTAACGTTTCTCTCATGGCCGCTTCGAATGAAGGTAGCTGAGGTCTCACGATGTCGTAGATCTTAGCGAACCTCTGGACTTCTTCTTCTGAGACAGGTCGACGATACGCTCGGTTCATGAATCGTTCGAGCACCATGGCGACGTATTGGTTCAGATCTGTTTCGCGCAATGGAGATTCGAACAGGATGCGAGTATGGTGACTTGGTGGCCACGAGTCGAATACTGGGCCCTCGAATTCGGCCCAATTAATGACCGCTCTAGGCATTGCAATGTTGCGAGGAGATAGGAATGCCTGGTCATCATTTAACGTCCCGTCGTCGTAAAGATTCTGGAACGTGATGGTTAACCTGTCGGGTTGGCGTTTGTCATTTACCACTCGTCCAGGCTGCGTGGGAAAGTTCTCAATTCGCCCACGGAATTCGAATACTTGAGGAGCGTCTGGTGTATTAGATAGTGAAATTGTTCCGACCGGACGTATCCGCAGCGTTGAGCTGTTCTCATTGAGGTTGTAACCCAAGACCAGGCGTAGAGGGATTTCTTTCACGCCTTGAGGCAGAATTGCCGAAGCCTGAATTCGTATGCGGAACTCACCGTTCGGTGGAAAACTGCGTACACCCATACCAGTGGCAGGAGTGTTGCGGCGATTGCCCCATACACCGACTTCATCTGCACCCAGACCACGGTCTGTGCCGTGAGGTTGCCACTCCACTCGTGTTTTGTGAATCTCAGGTGGCTCAGGATTCACGATCGCACTTGCCATGACCTTTCTGGCAGCTTCCAAATAGCGGTTAAACTGTTCTGGCCCCATCCTCATGAATTCGGCGGTGTTGTTGAATCGGTAAGGAGCAATGGGGTCTTTAGGGAGGTCTTCAATTAAATTGACCTCGAACCCTACAAGATCCCGAATCGTGTTTTGGTATTCAAAGTTCGTTAAACGACGAGCGACTGGTTGAGTTGGCTCAGCGTCTTTGGCACGAATGGTTAGTTCCTGCAGTAGCCACGAGAGTAAGGCTTGACGGTTTCCTTCAGATAGAGGGGCCGCATCGGTCGGCGGCATTTTTCGGCGTTTGACAGCTGAGTAGACTCGGTCAAGCGTATCTGAGTGCTCGAAAGCTGTGAGCAGCGTGCTAGAACTAGTTAGGTCAATTCCCTGTTGAGCGTTTTCACCTTGATGGCAGTCGGCGCAATGATTTGAGATCAGAGTTTGGATCGATTTTGGAATGGGACGCTCGGCGCCGAAAGCTGGTGCAGTTGTCCCAAGCCAGGACACAACTAGCAATGCGACAACATAGCGTGAGTATTGCATAGAACACATTGTTCCTGAATGAGTGAATGGTCAATCCTGACCATCAAGCAACGCATAGCACCTCGGCTCGTGATAGAAATTATCGGTCCGAGCCACTAGTGGATATAAACTTCGCTTAAATCAATTCCGCGATTGGTAAGCGTCCTTGATCGACTAAGTACTGAGGGCGGCCATGTAAGTCGTCCACCGTGGCAGTACGAGGGTCCAGGCCAAGGTGATGGTAAAGCGTGGCGAAGACTTCTTGGAACGCTACTGGTCGGTCCGCTGGCTCAGCAGCCTGGCTGTCGGTCGCTCCAATCACCTGTCCGTGTCGCATACCACCGCCTGCCATCAAGGCACAAGCTACGCGAGGCCAGTGATCACGCCCGACTTTTGCACTGATCTTTGGTGTTCGACCAAATTCCCCCCAAACCAGGACGGCTGTGTCTTTGTCTAGCCCTCGGTCATGCAAGTCGTCAATCAATGCCGTGATTGCTTTGTCGAAGATTGGGAAGTCTTCTTTTTCACGAGTAAAGATGCGGTTGTCAGCTCGGCCTTCTGCATTGAGTCCGCCATGCCAGTCCCACTTGCTGTAATTAACGGTGACGACACGTGCCCCGGCTTCGATCAATCGTCGAGCAGCCAGAAAACTTTGGGGAACTCGAGGGGCCCCATTGTAATCGATCATGATGCTTGGATCGCCTTCGCCGTACCGCTCACGAACGTCTTTGGATTCCTGCGAAAGGTCCAGTGCATCAGCCAAACGGGAGCTGGTTAAGATTCCCATGGCTTGTTGCGTAAACGTATCTAGTCCATCCATCTGACGCGAAGAATCTGCTTCACGGCGAAAACTATCTAGGCTGGTTAATAGCTGTTCCCGATCTCCCAGTCGGTCCGCCGTAATTCCTTTGAGGATCATGTCGCGACGAGTATCCCCTAGAGGGCGAAAACCAGTGAATGGTGCGCCCAGAAATCCAGGTCCAGGTTCGTTGTACGGACCATGAGTACAGGTGTAGCACAGGCTTACAAAGCCAGGAGTGCCAGGGTTAGCTTGGCCCTGAAGTTTACTGACGATGGAGCCGAATTGAGGCCAGCCACCAGCCGGAACGGGCGCTGCATGTGTACGGCCGGTGTAACACTGGATAGCATCATGTCCTGCCTGAGCATCGTTGAGAGAACGGATAACGGTGAATTTGTCCATCCGAGTGGACATCATGGGGAGTAGTTCGCAAACTTCCGCCCCAGGAACGTTGGAATGGATAGGCTTCCAGGGACCAGCAATTTCGGCTGGAGCATCAGGCTTTAGGTCAAACATGTCCTGATGGGGTGGGCCACCCACTAGGTAAATCATGATTACCGATTTGGGATTATTTGATCGCCCGTTGACTTCGTCCGCTCGTACTAAGTCAGCTAGAGAAAGAGCACCACCTAACGCGCCTACCTTAATGAAGTTTCGTCGGGAAATCCCGTCACAGGACTTTGCATTGGCTTTGCCGGTGTTGTAAATCGTTAACATGACTGGTGATTCCCAGAAGAGACGGTCTTATAAAACGTAGTGCCTAATTGATACGTCGGCTGTCTCTATGTTACCAACGCAGGGATAACTGCTGCAACTTGGATTTCCCCCCACTGTGTGGGGATGGTAGTGCTTATACGGAGAGTACTGGTAAGAAAACTGATTTTGACGAATATTGGTGAGGCACTTAAAGTGAGCAATCCAAGAGAACTAACAATGAAATTCAGGATGAATCTAAACAATGGTCTTTAACCGCCGTAAATTCTTGAAAGCACAAGGCGCCGTACTTACGCTTCCGATTCTTCCCTCACTGGCCAGAGGTTCGTCTCGAACTGAATTGTCAGCGGCTCCAAGTAAGAAGCTAATGATCATGTATATCCCTAATGGGATTGTTCGTCGTTGTTTCTTCCCTGGGGAAGAACAGGCGGATTTGCCCGGATTTGTTGGCGGATTTAATGCCGACAAGACGAAGCAGGATAAGCGAGTTGCGAATGTACCTGGCGTGTATGACCTTGAATTAACACAAACCATGGAACCGTTAAAAGATCACACCAAGGATGTGACTCTGATTACCGGCTTGGAACGTACTTATAAGAACGGACAGGATGTCCACGCTCAGGGTGCAAGTTGCTACCTAACCAGCCTGTCACCGGCTCAAGCGGAAGAGCAGGGGATTCAATCGTAGTCGACGAGATATTGGAACAAACCGCCAGTGAAGGGTATCTATTGCGTGCGGTGATAGAAGAAGTTGTATACCGCTCGGTTCAGTAAGTTAAATTCCCAAGGATTTACGAATGGATACCGCCTACTTAAATATCATGCGATTTGTATTGGCATGTGTGACGGTTATGGGCCTATTTATTTGGTTGTATAACGAAGGCCAAGTAGCTGAGGTTGGCATTGCAATAGCTGTTGCCTGTCCACTTTGCTATGTATCGTATTGGCTGCTTATGTATCTAGGTAACAAGTATGTGGATTAGGTATTCATGAAAATTGTCCCGGCCAGATTAATTGCTTTCGCACAAAGTCCGAGTTGTTATTAAAATTCAAATAGCATTTAGAAACCAAACAAGGGATTTCAGGTAACCATATTGTGAAGAAGTCAGATGTAAGTCGTCGTAGTTTTGTCCAGGCAGGCGTGCTTGGTATGGGCGGGCTAAATCTGGCTGAGTTGTTGCGTTTGAAGGCACAGGCTGCTCGCCCCAGATCAGCAAGTCCAGGGCGTAAAACATCGGTCATCCTGTTTTGGCTCAGTGGCGGCCCAGGCCATATGGAGACCTGGGATCCGAAGCCCGAGGCACCCGCTGAGTTTCGCGGCCCGTTCGGGGCAACGCCTACCAATGTCCCAGGAGTGCAATTCGGTGAATTAATGCCGCAATTGGCTGAGCGGATGGACAAGCTTGCGATCCTTCGCAGTTTAAATCATGGGTCAGGTGATCATACAAAGGCAAATCACTGGATGTTGACCGGCTTTGAAGGTCCGGCATTTAATGCTCCAGATTTTCGTGAACAACGTCGTCCGTCGATGGGGTCGGCTGTCTCGGCGGTAGGCGGAGCAAATCATCCCAGCATGCCGGCTTATGTAGCGGTGCCTCATCTTCGAGGCGGGACGGATAACTTCTTTCATTACTCGGCGTATTTGGGCGGGGGATACAATCCGTTTGTCGTAAATTCAGATCCGAACTCCAAAGACTTCTCAGTACGTAATCTCTCATTGCCGGCAGGATTGACTCAGCCTCGCTTGGAAGATCGTTTGGGACTGTTGCAATCAATGGACCGACTAAAGCGGAATAACGAATCACAGATGGTTGATCTGGATCAACATCATCAGAAAGCGTTTGATTTGCTGACGAGCCGTCGAGTGCGGGATGCTTTTGATATTGAAGCCGAGGACGCTGGCACCCGCAAATCGTATGGTCTGCATACGTTTGGGCAGTCTGCATTGGTCGCACGACGGCTGGTGGAGCGAGGAGTCACCTTTGTGACGGTAAACTGCGTTCCTTGGGATCACCATGGCTCTTCTAATCGCTATCAGACGGAGGAAGGCTCCAAGCTACTCATACCTCCGCTCGATGTTGCGATTTCAGGTTTGATTGATGATCTGGAACAACGGGGGTTGTACGAGGACACTATGGTGATTGCCATGGGAGAATTTGGCCGGACACCGCGGATGAATAAGTATGCGGGGCGAGACCACTGGGGAAACACGTTCAGTGTCTTAGTTGGCTGCGGTTCAATGAATATGGGCCAGGTGATCGGCAGATCGACTTCGAACGGTACCAATGTTGCTAGCCGTCCCTTATCTCCGGAAGATGTGTCCGCGACGGTTTATCACCATTTGGGAATTGATGGTGAGAATACGATGCTCAATGACTTGCTTGACCGCCCGATGCCGTTGATTGCTGAAGGTAAACCCATTCGCGAGTTGTTTTCTTAAAGCCTTGGCTCTGTGGGCGCATAAAAAATGAGGCCAACGTCGTTGCATCGACCCTGACCTCGCACCAATCCCTACTCCTCAACGTGAATTAAGTAAGGGACCGATAAGTGGTGATTCTAACCACGGAATCAAAGATAAACAATTACCCATTTAACCAATTAGCCATTTACCCAGTTAACCATTTGACCAGTGGTACAGTTAGACAATTAGACAGTTAAACAATTGTCAGTTTGCATTTGGGGCTGCCTTCTAAATATGCTTCGGCGAGCTGCGCCGCCTACGC
>CALKCC010000311.1 GCA_938082855.1 uncultured Pirellulaceae bacterium
AGGAACCAGTCGTAAAGTGGGCGATGGTGTTCGAATTCGAGTGTGCAGATCGAGTGGGTGATGCTTTCGATGGAATCACTGATGCCGTGTGCAAAGTCGTACATGGGATAGATGCACCAGTCATCGCCCGTTCGATGATGATGGACATGCTTGATCCGGTACATCGCTGGGTCACGCATGTTCATATTGGGTGAAGCCATATCGATTTTTGCTCGGAGCGTATGTTCCCCATCCGCAAATTCACCAGCCTTCATGCGTTCGAATAAGTCAAGATTCTCATCGATGGATCGAGTGCGGTAAGGACTGTCTTTGCCGGCGCCATCCCAGCCACCACGGTACTCACGTGTCTCTTCCGGTGAGAGACTGCAGATGTAGGCCTTGCCATCCTTAATGAGCTGGACAGCAAAGTCATAGAGTTGCTGAAAGTAGTCTGAGGCAAAATAAATGCCATCCCACTGAAATCCGAGCCACTGCACGTCTTCCTTGATGGAGTCGACGTATTCCGTATCCTCCTTGGCTGGATTCGTGTCGTCGAACCGTAGGTTGCACTTGCCGTTGTAGGATTCGGCGATGCCAAAATTCAGGCAAATACTCTTCGCATGACCGATATGTAAATAGCCATTGGGTTCGGGGGGGAAGCGAGTGTGAACTCTTCCTGCATGCGTGTTGGCTGCCAGATCGGCTTCGACGATTTGTTCGACGAAGTTTTTGGGTCTGGCTTCCTGTTCTGGCGTGTCCGAACTTGAGTTGTCAGTGGTCATGTGTGTTTATGCGGATGAGCTTAAGTGATGGTTTCGGTTGGCGTTCTTGGTTCTGGATTTTAACCCGAATGGAACTTTGTTGAATATGGCAATTCATGTTGGCCAATGGTAACGGTCAGTTACGGTTGCTGATCGGTTTTCGGGGATTGGGCCGTGACTGCTTCCAAGGCTAGGTTGATTCGGTTGATGCAGCGTTCTTGTCCGAGGATGGTGAGGGTTTCAAAAAGTCCGAAGCCGACTGGTTTACCGGTGGTTGAAAGTCGGACCGGATGAATGATCTCGCCAAACTTGATTTCCTTTTGCTCCACGAAGTCTCGCATTGCTTGCTCGACCTTTTCTACATTGTAGGGGTTCAGAGCGGCTAGACGGTCGCGGAATTCGGTTAGGATTTCAACGGCGCCTTCGGAATTGACCAGTCGTTTTTGAAATGCCTTTTCATCATAGGTAAGGCTGTGGTCTTCAGTGAAGAAGTCATCGTAATCCAGAATGTCGCCTGCGACAGTGAGGCGGTTTTCGGTGGCCTCGATGATTTCATTGAGGTAGGGACCGGTGTCGCAGTCAGGAGGATTGGAGAGAAGGCCAGCTTGCTGGAGGTAAGGAACGCACATGGCGGTCTTCTTTTTGGTGTCCAGTTTGTCCATTTCCCGTTGCTGGAATGAAGTGAGTTTGGTGGGGTCAAAGCTGGCCGGGCTTTTAACGACTCGTTCGAGCGTAAAGGCATCGATCATTTCCTGAGGAGTAAACTCCTCGGTTTCTCCGTCGAGCGACCAGCCAAGAAGAAGCAGGTAGTTCATGACGGCGTGGGGTAGGAACCCAATGTCTCGATAGAAATCGACAATGACAGGATTGAAGGTGTCCGCGCTTAATTCTCGTCCGCAGCGGGTGGCGATTTGTTCGCCGTGGTCGTAGAGTTTCTTGAAGTCCTGGTTTTTGAGGTACTTAGGTATTTTGCGTTTGCTGAGTTTGTTTTTACTTCCTGGTTCGGCGACATAAGGGAGGTGCGCGTATTGTGGGAGTTCGTAACCAAGGCTTTGCGCAATGAAGATTTGTCGCGGAGTGTTGGAGAGGTGTTCTTCGGCTCGGATGACATGAGTGATTTCCAAGGCAGCATCATCGACAACGCTGGCTAGGTGGTAGAGGCAGGTGCCGTCCGCTTTTTGAATGACCATGTCCTGCTCATGAGCCCATTCGAATTCGACGTCTCCACGGATGAGGTCGGGGATCAGGCAAGTGCCTTCGCGTGGCATTTTGAGTCGAACCACGGCGGATCGTCCTTCGGCTTCGAACGCTTGCGCTTGTTCTTCGGTTTCAGCCATCCAACGCCGGCTGTAGACAAAAGTGCGTTTTTCAGCCTGGGCGGTTTCCCGTTCGGCTTGTATTTCTTCGGTGCGGCTATAGTCGCGGTAGGCCGTTCCGTTGGCGAGCATGGTGTCGACAGCCGCCTTGTATTTGTCGGTCCGTTGAGACTGAAAGTAGGGAGCGTGCGGTCCATCTACTTCTGGTCCCTCGTCCCAGTCGATCCCGAGCCAGCGGAATCCATCGAGTATGGGCTGGAGTGCTTCGTCAACATTTCGGCTTTGGTCGGTATCATCGATGCGAAGGATGAACTCGCCGCCGTGCTTACGGGCATAGAGCCAGTTAAACAATGCAGTACGAACTCCACCAATGTGGAGGTATCCGGTGGGGCTGGGGGCAAAACGCGTGCGAACCATGGAGAGTATTTCTGTAAAGAAGTCTTGTGTAATGCCTTATTTTATCGGCCTTTGATTGTCCCGAATATGGGCAACGCCTGAATTAATTTGACTGGTTTCGAGTGGTTTTCACTGAAGCGGAGAAAAAAATCTGCCGAACTATTGACAGGGTAGTATACAAATGTACACTATCTTTAGGGTTGGAGGTGTAAATCTCGAAGAATAGGAAAACCTGACAGACTGGAAAGGAGATAGTGGATGTTGAATACAAATGCAAAGTGTAATGCTTCGCCGGTTCCCCCGGTTTCTCCGGTCTCCCCGGCTTCGCTGGATTCCCAACAGGCGATAGAGCAGGTTCAACAACTGCTTCGCAAAAATAGACTTTCGATCTCAGTGGCAGGATATCGGGATTCAGAATCGAGTGAGTGGGATTCAGATGATTTGGAGGGAACTGAATTTCGAGGGCATCCTTTGGTTTCATCGACAGGCTGGCCTCAGTTGGATGGGATTTTTCCGGAAGGAGGGCTCCGTCAGGGAATGTTGCTTGAGTGTCTTGGGCAGGTACAGGGAGGCGGCGTTGCTTTGCTGGCTTTATGGTTGGCGCGTCAGATGTTTACCTCAGAGTCATTGCCTAAGAGGGATTCAGGTAATCCAAAAGTGGGGACGGGGGGAGTGTTTGTGGTGTTTGACCACGATGGGAAATTGTACCCGCCGGCCATTGCGGCGTTAGGAATGTCGTTGGAGCAAGTCATGATTGTGACGCCGCAGAATAAGAAAGACTTGTACTGGGCTTTGGATCAGGTGCTACGTTGTCCGGCGGTGAGTGCGGTGTGGAGTTGCTTATCGAAGATCAGTAGTCGGGATTTTCGACGTTTACAACTGGCGGCTGAAGCAGGTCGGGCATTGGGGGTTTTAGTACGTGATGAGAAATTTAAAAAGACCCCGACCTGGGCTCATGTAAGACTACTGATTTCTGCGTTGTCGTCATCAGTTTCAGAGTCTGTTTTTTCTCAAGCCGATGGAGTGTCGGGAGCAGGTTCGCCGGAGCATCCGGAGCATTTGGAGAATCCGAGTGGTGTGGTAGGGGATTGGTGTTTTCGGATTGAGCGTAAGCGAGCGGTCTCAGCGATGGCAGAGGGGGTGTCAGGGAAACCTGAATGTGTCGTGGATTTAAGGGACGTATTGCAGACCAGCGGTTTGGGCCAGCCGATCGCGGCAAGCTTGGATAAGCGAGTGCTGCAAGTTTCTGAACTTGAGCAACTAGTCCCGATGAATCAAATGGATCAAATGAACCAAATAGACGTGGAGGTTTGATGGAGAGCACAAGGAGAGTGGCCTGTGTATGGATCGATACAGGTCGGGCAGGGAGGCTGGTCAGGGAAGATCGGTATACAGGAAGTGAAGTGAAGGAATCAGGCAGGGATGCTCGCAAGGATGCACGCAAGGATGGAGAATTTGTTCAGCGGCAGGCGTGGCGAGAGCAGGAAGCCTTGGAACGTCTTGCTCGCTGGGCAAATCGTTTTTCCCCTTTGGTTGGCATCACTGAAACGGTGCAGTGGAAACAGGAGTTAAAGCGAAAGCTAAAAAAACAACAGGGAAAACACCTGCGTAGGCATTATTCTCATCCCGCCGACTTTCGACTAGATGCATGGAAGACAGAAGTGTTTTGGCTGGACATTACCGAAGTGTGTCGCTTCTTTGGCTCAGAACGTCAACTGGCTCAGCGAATGTACAAAGAGTTAACGGAAGAGTTAAGTCAGCATTATTGCCGAGAGGAATTGCCGGATGAGTGGAGCCAAGCCAATAAAAGGCCGGCTGGAAAATCACAAGTAAGTCGGAAGACAAGACGAAAGGAAAGACACGGGCTGGTTGTACGTGTTGCGATTGCTGGCACGGTCGGTGCCAGTTGGGCAGCATGCCTGACTTTATCCAAAGGGATTCGACTGTTGCCTTTGGATAAAGAATCTGTTCGGGAAGTACTGAGGCAGCTTCCGGTTGGCTGCCTCAGACTTCCTGACGAAACCCTGGATCTGCTTTATCGGTTGGGACTGCATCGTCTGGGGCAACTATTCGATCTTCCACGTGGCTCTATCGCTCAGCGTCTGGGTGAACAGGTCGCCTATCGCTGGGATCAATTGTTAGGCACGGTGGATGAACCACTGCAAGTACTTCACCCTGAACAGGAACATGTGGCCTGGCAGCTTTTGCCCGGAAGGATTCGTGGGCCGGAAGTGATGAGTGACACGTTTCAGCGGCTGATTGCCGGTTTGCTTGCTGGACTGGAAAAGAGTTCGGCGGGAGTTCTACAAGTGACTTGTACCGTCGAATTGTCTCGTTACGGCGAACGAGTTTATAAAGATGCGGGGAATACACGGCAGGATGTAGAAACGATCCGAATCGGATTGTATCGTCCCACAACAGATACTGAACACTTGTCCGAATTGTTTCGGTTGCAATGGGATCGTTTAGGCCGAGTGGATGAAGTGTACAGTTTGCGAGTTGCCTTGACTCAGGTGGTGCCAATGCAACAAAAGCAATTGTCATTGTTTGGTGTGCCGCCGACGATCGAAAAAGGGTATCGCTGGCAGGCTGAAACAGGCTTGGATGGAATCCCTCCGGAAAAACTAGTGCGATTGATTGATCGACTCGCCAGTCGATTAGGAAAGCAGCAGGTCCAGCGAGCCACCTTACGCCCCGAGGCCTTGCCCGAACATGCCTATGAAATAGAGCCGCTGGCCAATGTGAATATTCAACGTTGGTGTCGACAGGTGTTGCAAACAGGAGATAAATCGCGAGTCGATAAAACGTTTGCAAAACCGCAGCAAAATAATCGCGGTTGGCTTCTGCGACAACGTAAGCCCGCCGATAGCCTGCCAATCTGGTATTGGAAAGAGCCATTGGAGCTGCAAGTCCAAATGACAACTGGATTAGCTGTGCCCACAGACATCCTATATCGAGGACGTTGGCAGCGAGTCGATCGCTATTGGGGGCCAGAGCGGATTGAAAGTGGTTGGTGGCGCGGACGCGCGATCCGTCGTGATTACTACCGTCTGGAGCTGGCAACTGGTCTTCGATTCTGGATCTACAAAACCCTGCCAGGTAACCGGTGGTTTCTGCAAGGAAACTTTTGACATTTAACCATTTAACCATTTAACCAGTTAGACAGTTAGACAATTAGACAGTTGGACAGTTGGACAGTTGGGCAGTTGGGTGTGTACGCGGAATTGCACTGTAAATCGAATTTCTCTTTTCTGCAGGGGGCGTCTCATGCGGTGGAGTTGGTCGAACGCGCTAAGCGATTGGGCTATCAAGCGATTGCCGTGACCGATCGTAATACTCTGGCCGGAATCGTTCGTGCTCACGGAGCAGCCAAAGATGTCGAGCTGCAATTTATCGTGGCAGCCGAGCTGACTTTCGTCGATGCACCGGCCTGCGTTGTTTGGATTCCCAACCGCAAAGCGTACGGTCAGCTATGCCAATTACTTACGTTGGGACGTCGCCGAGCAGAGAAGGGTAATTGCCTGCTGTATTTTGATGACCTTAAAGAGTTCGGCGACGAATGGATCGTCGGTGTTATTCCCGACTGGAATGCCGAGTCCGAAAATCTCACCTCCGATCACCTCCGATTGCATGAGCACGCAAAACTAATATCAACACAGCAACTCAAACGGTTTCGCGAGTTATTCCAGGATGATTGCTACCTTCTGGCGGAATTACATCGAGGCCAGGCCGATCTGAAACGTTTGCAACAGCTGAGGGAATTAAGCGACAAGGCGCACGTGCCGTTGGTAGTGGCCGGAGACGTATACTATCACGACCCATCACGCGCTCGGTTGCAAGATACGTTGACCGCGATTGCCCATGGGTGTCGTATTCATGAAATAGGTGACTGGCAGTTTGCCAACGCGCAGAGATATTTGAGGCCTCTGAACGAATTAAATGAACTCTACCGCGAAATCCCCACCGCTGTTCAACGGACCGTGGAAATCGCTAACCGTTGCACCTTTTCACTGGATGAATTGAGGTATGAATATCCTGAGGAACTGGTGCCAGCCGATACCACGCCCATGCATCATCTGATCTCATTGGCATGGCAGGGCGCTCATCGCAGATACCCGAGAGGCCTGCCTCGCAAGGTGATTCGTCTACTAAAGCACGAATTGGATCTGATCGAAGAGCTCGGGTATGAAGCTTATTTTTTGACCGTTTGGGATTTAGTGCGTTTTGCTCGGGAACGAGGAATTCTTTGTCAGGGGAGAGGGTCGGCTGCGAATTCTGTGGTTTGCTTTTGCCTGGGGGTTACTTCGGTTGATCCAGATACGACAGAATTGTTGTTTGAACGATTTATTAGTCGCGAACGCAATGAAGCTCCGGATATCGATGTTGATTTTGAGCATGAAAGGCGAGAGGAGGTCTTACAGTATCTCTATGAAAAATATGGGCGTGATCGAGCCGGCATGACAGGCGTGGTTACCTGTTATCGCATGCGTTCTGCGGTTCGGGAAGTTGGTAAGGCATTGGGGCTCGCAGCAGATCTGGTC
Source organism: uncultured Pirellulaceae bacterium (assembly GCA_938082855.1). Lineage (GTDB taxonomy): Bacteria > Planctomycetota > Planctomycetia > Pirellulales > Pirellulaceae > UBA721. The sequence continues at coordinate 6,994 of CALKCC010000311.1, forward strand.
GATGAAATCGCCAAGAATCTGGATGGACGTACTCGAGATGGAAAGTTCGATGTGCGAATTCGCGAAGTCGGACTCGACCCGGATGCCACGATCGGTCAACGCTTTCGAGAATTGGTGGAAGAGTTGATAGGCTTTCCTCGTCACTTATCTCAGCACGTTGGAGGTATGGTGATGACGCGAGGATTATTAAGCCAATTAGTGCCTATCGAAAACGCCTCGATGGATGGGCGAACGGTTATTCAGTGGAATAAAGACGATCTTGATGAATTGGGAATCCTCAAGGTGGATTGCCTTTCGTTGGGAATGCTTAGTGCCATTCGTAAGTGCTTTCAAATGCTCGAGCAACACGAAGGAAAACAGCTCAGCCTGGCGACCATTCCTCAGGACGACACGGCCGTGTACGACATGATTTGCAAAGCGGATACGGTAGGGGTCTTTCAAATTGAAAGTCGCGCTCAGATGAGTATGCTACCTCGATTAAAACCACGTTGTTTCTATGATCTGGTGATCGAAGTTGCGATTGTACGTCCGGGCCCCATTCAAGGGGATATGGTACATCCTTATCTAAAACGTCGAGCCGGTTTAGAACAGGCCAGTTACCCCAACCAAGCTATTAAAGAGGTGCTTGACCGTACGCTTGGAGTTCCGTTGTTTCAGGAACAGGCGATGAAACTAGCCGTTGTGGCTGCGGGATTTACACCCGGAGAAGCCGATCAGTTACGTCGCGCGATGGGAGCCTGGAGAAGGCCGGGAGTGATTGAGAAATTCAGCGAGAAATTGACAACCGGGATGCTGGCCAATGGCTTGACTCGTAAATTTGCCGAGCAGGTGTTTAATCAGATTCGGGGGTTTGGGGAATACGGTTTTCCGGAATCGCATGCAGCGAGCTTTGCATTACTGGTTTATGTTTCTGCCTGGTTGAAATGCCATCATCCGGCGGCATTTGCTGCCTGCGTGATCAATAGTCAGCCCATGGGATTCTATTCAGTAAGTGATCTGGTCAAAGATGCTCAAAAGCACGGTGTGGAGATTCGTCCGGTCGATGTGAATTTTAGTGACTGGGATTGCACCCTGGAATATACCCAACCAAGCCAACCTGCATTACGTCTTGGTATGCGAGTAGTTCGTGGACTTTCTCATGAGGCAGTCAGCTTATTGGTACAACGACGTCGGGAAGGTGGCCGGTATCCATCATTGGAAGAATTGCGTAGACGTGCCGGTGTTAGTCGGCGGGTGATTATGCAGTTGGCAGATGCAGATGCGTTTAGCAGCTTTCAACGGGATCGTCGGGCCGCGTTATGGGAAGCGTTGGCTCAGGAACAAAATGAGGTGGAACAGCCGTTATTTGAGTTGGTGGAAGCATCCGATGAAACTCAGCCCGCTTTACCAGCAATGCAAGCAGCCGAGGAGGTCGAGATGGATTACCGAACGGCAGGCCTTTCGCTGAAGGGGCAACCGATCATGTTTTGGCGTTCGGAACTGGACCAGAAACGAGTACTGCGAGCCAGTCAGCTCGCTGAATCTCCGGATAATAAATACGTCAAGGTGGCTGGATTGGTACTGTTGCGTCAACGACCTTCAACGGCAAAGGGGATCACGTTTGTAACTCTCGAGGACGAAACCGGTACGATCAATCTGGTGATACGCCAGCATATTTGGGAGCGTTATTATCGGATAGCACGCCGAAGTAATGCCTGGATGGTCCATGGAACGTTAGAAAATAGAAACGGCATCCAGCATGTCGTTGTACACCGTCTAGAAGATCTGTCGTCCAATCTGGGCGCTCATCAACCCAAGTCCCGAGACTTTCGCTAGCGCACCTGCGATTTATTCCGTCAGTTCATCCTGTAATTTTAAGACGCCTTGTAAAACATCTTCGAGCTCGGGAGTCTCCCGATGAATCTGGTAGATGGCTTCAAGTAAACCAATGGCGCCTTCGCGATTTTCTAAACTGATCGTACGGCAGAATTCCGTAACCTCGAGGATGTCTTGGCGGTGCTTCTCGAGAATCGCCTGCCGCTGTTGTTGACGCTCGGCCTGTGCCTCTTGTAATCGTTCGACCTTCCGTCTCGCAAAATTCAAACAGCTTACGGTAATCTCGTCCTGTTCCCGAGCCTCACACAACGCGACAAAGTGCTCGAGTTTGGCAATGACCAAATCAGGGTTAGAAGATTCTTGTTCCAGTATTTGGATGAGCGTGATCTTAACCGCGGGCATGTTTGCCAAATCGTCATCAAGTGTGTCAAGAAATCGACGTTCTTCACGCTCGTCACGTAACGTATTGTAGTAGTTTTCTACGACCGAGAATTGATTGTGATCGGGGAAGCGTTCAATGAACTCTTTCATTTCTTTACTGGCCTGCCCCCAATCCGAACCGGGTGTGAGTCTTGCCTCTGAAATAACCTCGAGCAATTCTTCGGCAGACCTTGGTTGATTAATCCAACTTGTAAACGCGAATAATCCTCCGACTCCCACTAACAACGCGATTAAAACTAGTAGGCTGGCAACCACGCCGGAAGAAGATTGCTCTTCTGTAGCAAATCGATCAGTCTTCACGTCGGTATAGTGAGACGGTTCCGGCATGCTTGCCGAAGTCTTTGCTTGCTCCTGGTAGTCAGATTCTGCCACCGTGTGTTCATCATCCGACTCGGAAATGTTGGATAGATACTCCCCGTCTATCGTTCCATGATCATCACCGGCGTCAACAGGCCGTTGCCCAGTGGGGATATACTCCATGGTTGCATCGGTCGCCGCGATGTCTCCCTCGGTAACTTCAATGTCTGGTTGGCTGGGGCTGACGGGCATATTTGCTTCCAACGCATGCTGCATAGCTTGTAAGCGATGGGCTACTGCCAGTGGTGTTGGAATTCGATTGTCGGGCTTTTTACTTAATAACTGACGAACGATGTAATCCAATTCCATTGGCACGTCAGCAACAATGTCAGTCACCGGTTGGGGTTGGTCGAATTTAAGTTTATGAATGACCTGCGCGACTGACGGGGAAGCAAATGGTGGGCGACCGGTTAACAGTGCATACATGACGGACCCCAATGAATAGAGATCACTTTTGACGGTAGGCCGACCGCCTTCTGCCTGTTCCGGAGCCATGTAGTCAGCGGTCCCCACAACAGCGTGGTCCGCCGTCAGTTGTGTTGCGCCGAATAATCGAGCGATACCAAAATCGACCAGTTTGACCTGGTCATCTTGAGTAAGAAAGAGATTCGAAGGTTTCAAGTCACGATGAATGACTCCACGATCATGAGCATGCTTCAAAGCATGACAAATGGAGATTGTGACACGGATCACTTCACGCCAGGACAGCGGGCCAGATTCTTTGAGGATTTGAAATAGAGTCCGCCCTTCGACCAGTTCCATGGCATAGAAAAGGATTCCATCCTCCTGCCCAAAACCCAGGATTTGAACAATCCCTTCGTGTTGTAACTGTTGGAGTGTTTCGATTTCCTGCTGAAAGCGATCCCGAAAATTGTTGTCATCGGCAAATGCATTGGAGAGCATTTTGACGGCGACGCGGTCCCCGCTTTCCTGATGGGTTGCTGAATAAACGAATCCCATGCCACCACGACCGATTTCTTTGTCGATGACGTAAGGGCCGAGTCGTTCCAACATCGTAGGATTACCAGCTGACAGGGAAAAGATTACATGGGCGCAACACGTTTAGAGCCGACATCCGTTGTCAGCACGACATGGGCATCGAAACTCTTATAAACAAGCTCCGCTTTTACTTCAGCATAGTCAGGATTGTCCCAGAGGTTATTAAATTCCCAAGGATCCTGCTCTAAATCATAAAGCTCACCAATTTCGTGCCCATGGTAAATCGATAACTTGTATTTGCGATTTCTATACATGGTGGCAAATGCACCGCTTCCGTCAGTGAAGAACGGGTCCAAGGCATCAAAGTATTCACTTCGTACAAACTCTCGATGTTCATCCGTTTGGGTGGCATCTGTCAGTAATGGGATAAGTGATTTGCCTTGCATGTAAGCGGGTTGCTCAAGCCCCGCCAACTCCACAATCGTGGCAGTTAAATCAAGCAATTCCACCAATGCATCGCGCTGTACGTTTTGCAGGAATTTTCCCGGCCAGGAGAGAATCAGCGGAATGCGGACAAGCCCTTCGTAGAAGCGGCACCCTTTTTGTAGTAATCCATGATCACCGAGTGATTCACCATGATCACTTGTGAAAATGATGACCGTATTGTCCAATTGCCCGCTCGCCTCTAAATGATCCAGCACTCGTTGGAATTGATCATCAATCTGCTTAATCATCGCATAGTAATATGCCTGCATCCGTTTGGCGTCGTGTTCTTCCGGAGGTAAGGCTTCTCCCTGAAAGTCGATGGCTTCCAGCTTCTTTTGGTTTTCCAAATCTTCTTCGCGGAAGTACGGCCCCGGCATTTCATTCGGATCGAACATGTCGGCGTAGACTTTGGGAGGAATAAATGGTGGGTGTGGATCATAGATGTTTACACACAGCAGCCAGGGATCATCACTTTCGATGTCAATAAACTCCAGAGCGCACTCGGTAGCCCAGGTGGTCTGATGATATTCGGGTGGCACTCGGTCTTCACTGTTTCGCATCGGGTCTAAATCACCACCACGCTCACGAACCCAGTCTGCATAGTGATGTCCTTCTTCCCAGTCATCACGAGGGGCATGGCTGAATTGCCAGTAGGTCATTCCGTCATCAAGTC
>CALKCC010000312.1 GCA_938082855.1 uncultured Pirellulaceae bacterium
TTTCGAATTCGAGTAATCAATATGGGGTACCCACATGACTGACCCACTTTTTAGCGTGGCGGATCAGATTGTCATTGTTTCAGGCGGCAGTCGCGGAATCGGAAAGGCAATCGCTGAAGGATTTGCTGTTCGCGGAGCTCACACGATCATTACAGGCAGAGATGCCGAAACTCTGCAAGCCACCGCGGCCTCGCTAACCGAATCAGGAGCAACCCATGAAGTGTTGCCCCTGATTTGTGATGTAGCGGATGCCGATGCGATTAAGTCGTTAGTCGACACCGTTCTGGAAAAGTACGGACGCATCGATACCCTTGTCAACGTCGCGGGTGTCAACCGTCGTAAACCCAGTCTGGAGATTACCGAAGACGATTACGATTTCGTAATGAACATCAACCTCAAAGGCGCATTTCAAATGTCTTGTGCGGTTGGAAAGGTCATGATCGATCAAAAAGGTGGGGCCATTGTAAACATCGAGTCACTGAATACTCTACGTCCCTTAAAAAACGTGCTGCCTTATGCGATGAGCAAGTCGGCGTTGGGACACATGACCAAGGGGCACGCTTTGGAATGGGGCGAACACGGCGTACGGGTCAACGGACTGGCTCCCGGATTTATCCTTACTGACCTCACACAGAAGCTCTGGTCACTGGAACAAATGCAGGAGTGGGGCATAACCAATACACCTCAGAGACGACTGGGAACACCGGAAGATATGGTGGGAACGGCTCTATTTCTAGCCTCGAAGGCCTCGGCATTCCTCACTGGCCAGACCATTTATGTGGATGGTGGCTATACCTGTGGATGGAATTGGCCGATTCCCGAAGGAGGAGGACAGTAGAGCCTTCATTCGTGAAGGAAGGCTGCTCCTAAGTCAGCTCGTGAGCGAGATAACCAAATCTCGGCAATCGGGATTATTGGATCAACAAAAATACCGCTGAAACGGAAAGAACCAAAACCATGACAGATAAGATGCTTGACGGAAAGGTCGCAATCGTGACTGGGGCCTCGTATGGGATTGGCCGAGCTGTTGCTATTGCCATGGCTAAAGCTGGAGCCGATGTCTACTGTGGCGATATTGAACCGAACGATGAAAATGATGAGTTGTTCGCTGAACTCGGCATTTTCCAACGGCCCTGTGATGTCACCGATGAGTCCGATGTAGTGGGACTTGTAGAACAAGCTGTTTCACCCTCAGGCAATCTGGATATCTTGGTTAACAACGCCGGCGTGGGCTTAATCAAACAAATCCCGGATGTCTCTGAGAGTGAATGGGATCATGTGATGGGAATCAATCTGAAGGGAGCCTTTCTCTGTTGCAAGCACGCTATCCCTTATATGCAACCGTCCGGTGGTTCCATTATCAATCTGGCTAGCAATGCAGGAAAATTGCCTCGGGCCCACGATCCGGTTTACAGCACGAGTAAAGGAGCGTTAGTGGCATTTACTAAAAGCCTCGCGCTCTGTCATTCCAAGGACCGTATACGAGTCAACACAGTTTGCCCGGGTCCGGTGGAAAACACTCGGATGATGAATCGTGATCTTGAATCAACCGGTGATTACGAAACTGCCTATCAGGCAACGTTGGCAGCCAGCCCGATGGCGAAGGCGGAAGGCCGTATGATCGACGTGGATGAAGTCGCAGCGGCCGTTTTGTATCTCGCAGGAGATGCCGCCAAATTTGTCACAGGTACTGACATTGCCATTGATGGAGGAAAGAGCCTGGGCGTTCCTCCTCAAAGCCAAGACTAGTAATTCGGAACATCAGTCGAGCGGCTGTTAGCTCAGTTAATCCAATACGGTATACGAAAAATGGTCAGTCATTTGACCGTTCAATTCGTCCAAAAATGACTTTCTGACCCAGACGGTACATCGCCCGAGTTGCTCGCCCGAATCACTCAATTCGACAATTTCGATTGCTAGGTACTGCTCGTTAAATCGTTGGTCGTCCTGCAACCCGTCTAAAGTGCTTTGCCAAAAGCTGTCGACTCCATCGCTTCGAAATGGGAAGACGTCCGCTTTCTTCGTCAGTGCTTTCGGCTGTCGACGAGGAGCAAACAGGGTTGGCGACAAAGTAAAGAACACGTCTTTATCAAAAGCCGCATGATTCTTATTCCCTTTCCGATCGCCTGCACTGTGTGCCATTTCCAGATTGTTTAGCCCCAACATATCCAGCACAGGCCCATCATAGGCATACCCAATTCCACCGGTAGTCAGTGTTCCCAGACTTGCATAAGGCGACGTCTCGTCCGAGCCAACTCGCATTTCATCCTGCCAACGATTAAGCATGTCCCCTAGCTGTCTCCCCCCGAGGGCCAGTTGAAATTCATTGGCTAGCGTTGGCCGAGCTCCGGGAGAATTGATAAGCACATTCCAAGGAGGTTGCTGAGCCAATAGCATCGTCCCTGCCAGAGCAACCGTCGTCATCCCGACACGTAAGGGCTTGCGCATTGTCGGCAGTGATTCGATCAAGAAGTACTGTCTGAAAAAATAGATCCCAGCCAGAGCAAGTAGCGGCCAATAAGGCTGGAAAAATCTCGAGTAATTGAAGTGATCTCCGCCTGTCAGTACTGGCGTCAGTACTGATAACAACGAAATGAGTGCGATTAAACTATATGCCTGCTGTTGCTGTGACACATGATTCGATGGATTCGCATCTGACTCTCCTGGCGTTCCTGCCTTCCAGGTTTTACCAAGTGTTTTGATGAGTATCACAACATTTAATAACAGTGCAACAGCTACCCAAGGTTGAGCCTGCACGAATCCCCAGGCATATCCAACTCCGAGCTTGAGATTGTAAAAGAAGTCCGGAGAAACTTTGGCGTAGTACGTATTAGGAAGTGGATATCCAAAATAGAGGTACCGTCCGGTAATAATCAGGGCTACTGCTATCAAGTAAGTGCTAATCAAGCCTTTGGTATCGGCCACTGCTTTGGTAAATCCATGGCCCTGCTTCACTCGGGAGATCACAATGACTGCAATCCACACAAGACATAAGTAGAATGATTCCGGTCTGGTTAACAGAAATAAGACAATCCACAGTCCTAATCGCCGGCTTGGGACTTCTGGCTCCAAGGCCAGCTTGACAGTAGCGACGCTACCGGAGACAAAGACTAATGTCCAAAGTCCGACGTCCATCATGGTTGCAGACACCCAGATAATGAATGGTGGACTGACAACAATCCAAGCCCACAACAAGGCACTGGCTGCCCAGTTCACAATTAGCATTTCGCGTCGGGAAACTGAAGTTTCCTTCCCATCAATCGATTCTTTTGCCAGGCCGTGGATGAACACTTGAAGCGTAATGATGACGGCTAACAGCAGTACTGCGTTTAATAGGAGCAAGTAGAATTCGATGCCATCGGTAAAGTACATTCCCGCCGTGCAGAGTAGTAGATAAAGCGGAGACGAAAATCCTTCGACACGCGGACCTCCAGGATAGTAAACGGCTCCATGTCCTTCGGCAATATTCTGGGCATAGGTCATGAAGATATTAGCATCGTCAATTCCTACCGACGCAATGTTGATCGTCGTATCCTTCTCCGAACCAGGGACGGGGAATTCATAGCATTTCAACGCCAAAGCGATCGACATTAGGGTCAGCACGACTGAAATACCAATACGCAAATTGAGTAATGGAATGTCTGTTAACGTGACCGACGAATCTTTAGGTTGGTCGCGTTGAGTACGCTTCTTCTTTTGAGCTCGCTGATGTTGCCGCTCGGTATGGGTTTGTTGTTTAGCCATGTGTGTTTCTACTACCGTGGATCAGATTACCGTGGCTCCGTTATTCCAACTCGATCAGACTGACAGGAACGAAATTTCGTCAACGGATCAAGACGGTGTTTTAGTTGTTTAAATTCATCAAGACGAGGATACATCGCTGCAAACGTATCGGCACCAATTAACGCATCTTTGGCAAGGTACACTCGGCCGCCAAACTCCAGCATAACCTGATCGAGCTGTTGACAAAGGCGAATAGTCTTTTCCCCTCGAAATGGAAAGTCCAATGCTAATGTATGTCCGTCGAACAAATAGGACAGCATGCTTGAATTAGCCGGGCCGCTGCTTTTCAGGACCGCTAAAAAGGAAGCCTGACCTGATTTTGAAATCAATTGCAGCAACTTGGTCATTGCTTCCCGGGAACAATCTCTGGGAAATAATGCTTGATACTGAACAAAGCCTCGTTTCCCGTAAATTCGATTCCAGTGATGTATGGAATCGAGAGGGTAAAAATAGGAATCAAAATCCATAAGCATTTGGCGATTGCCATGCTTGCGGTAATACAGTCCATTGAAGGCACGGATGGCCAACTGATTCATGGCCAGTCTCGGAAACTGAAATGGCACGCTTTTGGCTCTTTTAGCCGGAAGCTTCCATGGATTCTCTGCCTGATCAGGATTCAATGATGTAACTTCGGCATCATTGCCTAACAGCAGAACAGATCGTCCCAGCTTGTTCCTACTGCTCAAGCAATCAATCCAGGCGACACTGTACTTATATTGTTCATCTGTTTCCAAGAACAGGTCGAAGGCTTCAAACAGATTTGATGCTCGACGCTGAGTAACCTCGACATATGCCGACGGAACTCGCATCAACTGAATCGTCGCTTCCAAGACAATTCCCGTCAGCCCCATGCCTCCAACAGTTGCCCAAAAGACTTCGCTGTTTTGATGAGGCGAACATTCCAAAATCGAGCCATCGGCGATCATCAAGCTCAGACGTTTCACATGTTGTCCCCATGTTCCGTCGCGATGGTGATTTTTCCCGTGTACATCGGCTGCAATCGCTCCGCCTATCGTCACGAATTTCGTTCCCGGTGTCGTCGGTAAGAACCAGCCTTTGGGTAAGGCGCATTGGATTACTTCTTCCAGACTCACTCCAGCTTCACACGTCAGGCAACCGGTTTGTTCATCGAGAGCAAGCAGGCGATTACGTGGAGTCTGAACAAGCACTCCGTCCTGATTGACAGAGGAATCGCCGTAACTGCGTCCCAACCCTCTGGGAATCAAACTCGTTACATCGTCTTCCACTAGTAGCTTACGTATTGCATTGACCTGTCGTTGGAAGTGCACAGTACAGTTAACTTGGGGATAATTACCCCATCCCGACAAGGTCGAATTGACCGCGGTTGCACGAGAGACTTCAGCGGGATCACTAGGAGAATCAGCGAGAGATTCGTTCATACTCGAATTCACCTCACGACGAAAATGGCCAGATTGCGATTACCATACTGGTGATAACCAGAGCAGCGCTAATCCAGCTAGATCGATCAAGTACGATGTATTTCACCGCATCTTCAGAAACTTTGCCGCGATGGGCCATCATCCAAAAGTTGCATACCCAATAGAGTACGGCTAGCACCACACCCCATAAAGCTTGTGGATAAATATATAACTCGGCCTTGGCTTCGTTCATATAAAGTGCCATCACCAGCACAGCAATCATACCGGTCACGATGCCAATGATTTCAACCAACAGGATGTCAGTTGGTTCATAGCCTCGCCGTCGTAGGCTCGCCAAGCGTGGATCATCTGCCGGCACATCCTGATACTTGAATAGCTCACTAAACCGTTTTCCAAAGGCAATACTGGTGAAGATGAACATGGAAAAGGCCAGCAACCATACCGTGGATGCCACGCCGGTAGCCACTGATCCCATCACAATTCTGAGTGTGAACAAACCTCCCAGCACCAGGGCATCCACCATCACGATTCGTTTCAGCCAAAAGGTATAGAGCGAGGTAACCGCAAAGTAGCTACCGAGGGCATAGCAATACTCGATTGAGCCTACTAACCAGTATGCCAAGGCAAACCCCATCACAAGCATCGAGATAAAAATCACGGGAGCCAGTTTTAGAGGAATCTCGCCACTAGCCAAAGGGCGCCGACATTTCGTGGGATGCATTCGGTCTGCCTGAACATCCATCAAATCGTTCAGCACATAGACTGCTGATGCAACAAAGCTGAGACTTAAAAAAGCCCAGAGCCCAGTCAATGCAATCCCTTCGGCAGTGATTTGTTGACCCAAGATTGGTGCGAGAAACACTAACAGGTTTTTCACCCATTGATGAGGGCGAAGTAATTGAATGACCGCAGTCAGCCGATTACGATTTGCAATCGGCATCGGTGAATCATCATCGCCATTCATAGGGATTCCCCCGAGAGTCTGTGAGATGACAGTCCGGCGTGATTTCAACAGGCAGTAGTCTGTTTACCCAACAGGACCGATTTCATCTCGTTGATCTGAACTTTCACGTTTTTGCAGATACAGTTTAATCGGGACTTCCCCGAAATCGAGTTGATCACGCAATACACCAAGTAGATACCTACGATAGTCCGGAGCAAAAGCCTTGGGGTTATTGACCTTCATCACGATCGTTGGAGGCTGCGTGCTAACCTGACTACAGTAATACACTTTGGGTCGTCGATTCTTAAATACTGGTGGAGCGTGGCGTCGCATGGCATCTCTGACCAAACGATTCAATTCCCCAGTCCCGACTCGCATTTGAGTCTGCTTGTAGAGCATTTGAGCATGATTCAGTAAGGCCTTCATATTCTTACCGGTTTGACCGGTAATGAATGCTATCGGTACGTGCCACATGGTTTGGAATGTGTCACGAAGATAGTTGGCCCATCGCTCGGTCGGCATATGCTCGACCATCAAATCCCATTTATTGACAACAAACACACAAGGTTTGTAGTTGTCCTCAATGTACTTCACTAGTTGTTTGTCTACCTGGCTAACACGTTGTGAGGCATCAAAGAACATCAAGACGATATCAGCTCGGCGGATACTTCGTTGAGCACGATGTGTACTATAGAATTCGATGTCTGTTCGGACACTTTTTCGTTTTCTTAAACCCGGAGTATCGATCGCAACAAAGGATTTCCCATCAAGCTCGAAACGAACATCCACGCTATCTCTGGTAGTCCCGGCAACTTCACTGACGATCATCCGTTCCGCTTCAGTCAACGTATTGATGAACGTGCTCTTACCAACATTACGTCGGCCCACCAACGCAATTTTCATTTCGCCAGGTTCGATATCCTCATCCATGAGTTCCTCTTCGGACAGATGAGGAACGCGTTCAGCGATCATATCGAGTAACAACTCTTTGTTTCGGTTCTGCATGGCGCTAACGCGAATCAGCTTACCCCGGCCCAGACGATAGAATTCGTCAGCATCGGGATCCAAGTTCGCTTCATCGGTCTTGTTTGCCACACAAACAATCGGTTTATCGATATAGCGAAGCCGCTGAGCCACTTCCTGGTCTAGTGGAAGTAAGCCTTCACGCGTATCTACGACAAAGAGGATGACATCGGCGGCATCCATAGCCAGCTGAATCTGATCCTCGATTTCATCGCTCAGGTCATCGACATCATTGATTCCGATTCCACCCGTATCCACAAGCTCAAAGAAACGCTCGTTATGCCGTAATAGCTGTGTCATCCGATCGCGCGTAACTCCAGCTACATCGTCGACAATGGCGAGCCGGCGACCGGCGAGCCAGTTGAAAATGCTGGATTTGCCCACGTTGGGGCGACCAATGATGACAACTTGTGGTAAAGCCATAGTGCTATAATGATATCTTCACTCATGAAAAGCGTATATAACACGCTGATTCATTGGTTCAGTTTTACGTGGATGAAGCCTCTCAGGGGTCGTTTTTTCATTCAAATCGTTATAATTCAACATTCATTCACCTTCTTTTTAACGATTGCAATGACTGACACTGAGCCAACAGACACGCCTCCGTTCGATGCCGCACGACTAGCCAAGGCCGTTCGTCAACGCTTACAGAGCTTGCAACGCTCCGGAGTTTCCTCGATCCAAACTCAGACTGGCCAGTCTGTCGACCTACATCAACTGCAAAATCAACTTCAACACATTCAGCAACATGGTTTACCGGAGGTCCAATCCGCAGCCCTTCAACCATCTGCTGATGAATCCGATACCACTCCGGTAGACACCATAACAAATCCGCCGGTGACGGCTCCGGCTCCACCTAATCCCACCCCCGCGACAACACCAACGCCCGCGCCTGAACCAATTTCATCTAACTCAACGACACCATCGACTGCCCAGGAATCTCAAGTTATGCCCTCCAAGAAACAAGCCGAGTTAGACATCGTGTGCCAGGAAGTTGCTGATTGCACTGCCTGTGTTGAGTTAGCATCGACTCGGAATAAAACAGTGTTCGGTGTGGGCAATGCCAATGCCAGGCTCGTGTTTTATGGCGAAGCACCTGGCGCTGACGAAGACAAACAGGGAGAACCATTTGTCGGACGCGCCGGAAAGCTGCTGAACAAAATCATTGAGGCCATGGGGCTGACACGTGATGAAATCTATATCCTCAATACGATCAAATGCCGCCCCCCAGGCAATCGCAATCCGACGCCGGAGGAACAACAAAACTGTGCCGGATTCCTCAAACGGCAACTGGAAATAATTCAGCCTGAGTACATCGTATGTTTGGGAGCAGTCGCCAGCCATTCTTTCCTCGAATGCAACACTCCCATCGGGAAAATGAGGCAACAGTTTTTTGAAAAGAATGGCATCAAGGTGTTATGCACATTTCATCCGGCTTATTTGCTGCGGGACCCACGACGAAAGCGTGATGTCTGGGACGACATTCAGTTTTTGATGAAAGACATGGGTCTGCCCATTCCCAAGAAATCGGAAGGAGTAACATAATCTTTTCCGATGGCGATTAAAGGCATCATCTTTGACATGGATGGAACACTGATCGATTCCCAATTGGATTTCGATCAGATGAGACTTGATATGGGCTTACCGGTTGAAGCACCAATTCTGGAAACGATTGAGAGCTATACCGGTGATCGTCGACTCGAATGTGACCGCGTTCTGCGTCGCCATGAGCAACGAGGTGTACAACTAGCCACCGTCTTCCCAGGAATTCCCGAATTGGTGTGTCATGCCGAGGCTCTCGGATTGAAAATGGCAATTGTCACGAGGAATCTGCATGAATTTGCAGTCGAGATGTTAAAGTTGCTCCCGGTGAATTTTTCCCCGGTGATCGGTCGTGAACAAGGCCCAATCAAACCTGACCCCTGGGCTTTATTACACATTTGTGAGCAATGGGGTATCCAGCCGAGTGAGGCCATCATGGCAGGTGACTACCGATTCGATCTGGAAGCCGGCAAGAACGCAGGTTGTCCAACTCTTTGGTTTAGTCAACAAAGGACACCTGGAAAGTCCGATTGGCATCAATTGGCGGACTACACGATTAGTGAAAACTCTGTCGGCACCGACATTCTTGACCAAATACTCAACGACCACGCGAATTGAGTTTCCATCTAGCCCTTTGCGGCCGAATCCTGCTAAAATCCAGCACGAATCAGACCTCGAAACAGATTAGTCCAATGGAATGGATTTACGGCAAATGAAACAACTTCAATCAATGGTCGTGCTACTCATCGTGGCAAGCTGCTGTTGGGGGCAACAACTTCAACCTCAAGCACAGGTGCAGCAACGACAGACTGCGCCATCCCCACAGGGTGCTGCTCAAAACAGTGCTCAGGCCGTTCAGCCACCGTCGTTCCTACCCTTGTCTCCGAAGCATGCCGAATACATTCAGCGTGTCCTACTACATTGGCAGAACCATACAGAAAAAATCGACCATTATCGAAGTGACTTTGAACGCTGGCAATTTGACACTGTCTATGGTCCCCGAAATACATTCAAAACGTACAGCACTGGAAAAGTCCGATTTGCCGACCCGGACAAAGGACTATTTCGCGTCGAAAAAGTGCTCACATTCCAACCGGCCACCGCACAAACCAAAGCCACCTACAAAGAAATCCCAGGCACGCACGGTGAAAACTGGGTGTGTGATGGTACAAACATCTTTGAATATGACTACCTCAATCAACGACTGATTCAACAGGTGTTACCGGAAGCGTTGCAGGGGAAAAATATCATCAACGGCCCCTTACCGTTCTTATTTGGTTGTAATGCTCAGGACATCATGAATCGGTTCTGGGTACGAGCAATCACTCCTCAAAACGTGCAAGGAGAAATTTGGCTCGAAGCCTTTCCGAAAACGGCCTATGACGCCAGCAATTATCAAAAGGTCCATATCATCATCGACAACAAAGATTTCCTTCCCAAAGGGATGGTGATCTTTGATCGAAGTTACCTCAAAGGTAAGAATCATTCCCGGACGGTGTTTAACTTTAAAGATCGCGAAATTAACTTCGCAACGACCTTGGAAAAACTCAATCCGTTCTACCGCAACTTCTACGAACCAGAACTTCCATCCGGATGGAAAAAAGTGGTCAACGCCGCACCCACTACTCAATCCACTCGGCAAGCCAACACGCCAAATGGACCACCTCGTTAAGGAAGACGGATTTGGTAGTCAGTAGCAATTGTTGAGTGATATAATGAGCGACACATAGGATTTACGATTCCTTTTCGGGTATTACGGTAATTCCTCGCACATAGGCTGAGCCATAGTGTTACAAATCCACTCAAGGCGATTCGATCAATTCTCGCTTCAGCGTCTCCTCTCCATGCTGAGCCTGTTGCTTCTGTTGATGACATTTTCATCACTTACGGCTCAGGACGATGATGCCGCGTCGCTGGGCACGTCAGTCTTGGTCGAGATTCAATTGCCAATTCAAAACAACAATATTGGCAGCATTACCCGCGCGCTCGATACGGCGATAGACAGTGTTACCAAGTCGGCAGCTGACAATCAGCGTCCGTTGCTACTGCTGAGATTCCTTCCAGCAGTCGAAGGCGAGAAAGTTAAGAGTGACTTTGGGGCTTGCAACACGCTTGAGAGTTTTCTCTCGAGCCCCTCATTGACTCGCCAATGTCGTACCGTGGCTGTTTTAGACGGCCCTCTCGCAGACCATGCATTACTTCCCGCACTGGCTTGCTCCAAGCTCATCGTTAGCCCGGATACGGTGTTAACCACCCCGGAAGCAGATACTTCTAAAATCACTCCTGAAATGAGAGATGACTATCAACGCGTTGCTAAATCTCATCAACACCTCCCCAATGCGCTCCTACAGGCCTGGCTTGATCCGGCCAACGCGTTACATGAAGTGGTCACCGAGGAGAGCACATTTTTAGCCACCGGATTAGAACGGCAACAGCTTCTCGACGAAGGAAAACTGAGTTCTTCGACGGCAATTTCAATGGCAGGTGATGCCTTGGCCATCGATCGCACTCTTCTGGAACGAAATCCCAGCATTTCCATCGTGCCAACCAATGACGCGACGCTCGCAGCCGAACTCGATATCGCACCTACTCGGTTTCTAAAGTCCTCGGGCCCCATCGGAGAAATCCATGCTGTGGTCGTCGATATGTCACGATTGGTAGGACTTTCGAGAATCCGAGATAAGCAGACGCTGATACACCAGCTTGCCGACGACCACAATCTAATCGTGTTTCAATTCCAAAATGACGGAGCGCATGCCGAAGAGTTAATCGACTTGGCTAATACTATCGCAGACCTAAGGCGGGAAAACATAAAGACCGTTGCCTTTGTAGAGCAGCATGCCCGTGGAGCAGCCGGAACGCTTGCTTTAGCCTGTGATGAAATCTATCTGGCTCCGGAAGCAACCATTGGAGGATTTGGAAATGGCGACGAGCTTGGTGAATTGACCTTCGAATTGCAACAGGTGTTAGAGGCCTTAGGGCATACTTCACTCAGAGAATGGTCCCTGTTTTATAGCTGCCTCGATCCTACACTCGAACTATATGTCTATTCTCATACGGTGACGGGGGAGACTCGAGCGTTTTGCCAGCAGCAATACGACGCGTTAGAGGACAAAGCGCAGTGGACACAAGGAACCTTACTGAATTCAAATCGCCACTTGGATCCATCGGCTCTGCGACAGGTCGGCCACTTACAGGGAATCGCGAGCGATCTTGCAGCGGTCCTCAGTCACTTTGATCTCACCCCAACTGATGTTGAGGTCAAAGCTACCACGGGATTAAGTGGCTTTCTCAATGAAGTGGCCCATAGTAACTGGTTTCTGTGGGCGACACTCACGATGGCCATCTATGGACTCATCGCAGAATTAGCTTCCCCAGGACTTGGTTTCCCCGGACTGCTGTCACTCCTCGGGTTTGGTTTGCACATTTGGGCCCGCCACCTCAATGGGACCGTAGCCGCCTTGGAAATCATTCTGATTCTCATCGGAGTCATTGGGATCGCTGTCGAGTTATTTGTCACGCCCGGATTTGGACTATTCGGTATAGGAGGTGCCTTTGCCTTAGCCATCGGGCTCGTCCTTTCCGCCCAGTCCTTTTCAATCCCCAGCAATCCGTTTCAGATTCAGCAACTGGCCAACTCGATCACAGCCGTTGTCGGAACCACCATTGGAGCGATCGTCCTTTATCAGGTCACCATTCGGGCCTTCGGGGATACCTGGCTGGGTAGAACAGTTGCTCCACCCAATAATGATGCGGCCACAATCCAACAAAACAGCTGGAACGAAGCCCTCGTGCACTGGGAACATTTGCTTGGAAAGACCGGGCAAACAACCACTCGGCTCTCTCCAGCTGGAAAGGTACGATTTGAATCAAAGGTGTATGATGTGATTAGTGATGGTGAAATGATCTCGGCCAGCACCCAAGTCAAAGTCGTCGAGGTTACTGGAAACCGCATCGTTGTCACCGAGGTATAGCTAGAGAAGCGAGAACTTCAACATGGACCCAAACACACTCTGGGCGATTGTCTTAATTGCCATTGGGGCAGCACTTATCATTCTGGAATTGTTTATCCCATCGGGTGGACTCATTGGCATCGCCTCCGTAGGGTGTTTCATGCTGGCTGTGTACCTTGGATACCAGGCGGGTGAAACGACCGGCATGGTGACTCTATGCGTGTCGGTCATCGTGGTTGGGGCCATGATCTATTTTGCATTGAAGCTATGGCCTCACACTCCTTTGGGGAAAAAGGCACTACCTTCGGCCGATGACCCCGCCGGTTCAATCACGAAACCACTTGAACATTTAGTTGGTCTTCGAGGTGTCAGTGTCTCGGATCTTATGCCCAATGGCCGCATCGAAATTGACGGGAAAACGCATGACGCCGTCAGCCAGGGGACGGTTATTGAAGCCGGAGCTTCAATCGAAGTTATTAGTATCGAGAGTAACCGCATCCTCGTTATGCAAGTTGACCTTCCTGACAACGAATCTCCGAAATTGGAAGCTCAGAATGAAATTGAGTTTTCATCCTTTGAAGATGACTTGGAACAAACGCTGGGTGACTAACATACGGTGATTGACGGTGTGAATTGTGAGTGTATCCGTGAAAAGACACTCGATATTTGGTACAACTACACAACAAGAGAAAATGCGGACATTCCCCGCTCCTATGACCATTTTTCAGGTTTTATAACGACATGACCTCTTTCTCATTCTTTGCCGCCGACGATGGAATTCCATTCGAAATCGTTTTACCGATCGTGGCATTGGTATTTCTTCTGGTCGTTTTGTACATTTTCCTTTCGTACTTCAAGCTTTACATCCAGTGTAAGCTGACCCGAGCTGGGATCGGGTTTCTCGACCTGATCAGCATGACGTTCAAGAAAATCCCCGTTTCGATGATCGTGCAAAGCAAGATTATGGCGGTCAAAGCCGACCTAACCGAAGGCGAAGGTGTCACGCTCAGTGCACTCAATTCCCATCATCTCGCAGGTGGAAATGTTCCCTTGGTCATTCGCGCACTCATTGCCGCTCGGAAAGCAAAGATCATTAGCCTTACGTTTCCGGAAGCCATGGCCATCGATCGCGCGGGAAGAAATGTACTCGCAGCCGTCCAAACCAGCGTCTATCCCAAAGTGATCGATTGTCCATCACCGGATTCCGGTAAGAAGAAACTGGATGCCGTAGCTAAAGATGGAATTGAACTATACGTTCGAGCTCGAGTGACCGTCCGTGCCAATCTACAACAGTTGGTCGGAGGTGCTACTGAAGAAACCATTACAGCTCGGGTTGGCGAAGGAATTATCAGTGCGATCGGCTCGGCAGCGTCTCACAAAGAAGTGCTTGAAAACCCTGATGTGATATCCAAGAAAGTGCTTTCCGATCGACTAGATTCTCAGACAGCTTTTGAAATTGTCTCCATCGACATTGCTGACATTGACGTTGGAGGAAACATTGGCGCAAAGCTTCAGGCAGATCAGGCCGAAGCGGATACCAAGGTTGCCCGAGCCAAGGCCGAAGGCAGACGTGCAATGGCAGTCGCGATGGAGCAGGAAAAAGAGGCTTCGATTCAGGAGAGCCAGGCTCAGCTAATTGCGGCCAAAGCTGAAGTACCTCGGGCAATTTCTGATGCCTTCAACAGCGGTAAGCTGGGAATCATGGATTACTATCGGATTACCAATATCCAGGCCGATACCGACATGCGTCATTCGTTCGCGAAAGAACAGAACCCCGAAGAAATCTCGGTTGAGTCCTAAACGATGGCAGGCATTATCAAGACAATTATTGAAGGAATTCTCGAAGGCCTTGACCAAATGGCGAATGACCCTGCCGGTCCGCCTCAGCAAAGGCGTGTTCCTCCACGTGCTCCAGTTAAACAGCCACCCGCGTCTGGAAACGCACCTAATCAAACCGGTTCACCATTGACGCCGTTCCCAACTGCTCAGCCACAGATCAACAATCCGCAGAAATCGCGGCAATCCTCACAGAATCGCCCGACAATCGACCTCAACGAATATGCCCCACAGGCTCAGCAAATCGCTCCATCTCCAGCCAGCTCGGACTTACCAGCTGGACCTGCCATGACCGCCCAGGACCTACTCAAATCCCCAGGTGGAGCACGTACAGCAATGATTGCCAGCGAGATTCTCAACCGGCCCGAACATCGCTGGAAGTGATGGGGATGTGGTCCATCACTTTCATGGATTGAGCCGGCCTCTAACAAGAGAACGAAGGCCGAGGGTACGTGAAAACTGGTCGCGAAAGCACTAGAATATCCCATACCGCATAAACGCTGCTTGAACGCAGAAGGAACAGTATCAACAATGGCGGCTATGAAATAGGACTGTCAGTTTAGGAATTCACAAGGAACGAACATCATGAGTGAACTTACAATCGAACCAGGTAAGACAAAAATCGGCTGGATTGGGACCGGTGTTATGGGCGCCAGCATGTGTGGACACCTGATGGATCAGGGATTCGAAGCAACCATCTACACCCGCTCTAAAGAGAAAGCTCAGGGACTCCTGGATAAAGGAGCTCAATGGGCTGACAGCCCTAAAGCCGTTGCGGAAAACAGTGATGTCATCTTTGCCATCGTGGGTTTCCCAGCCGACGTCCGAGCTGTCTTCTTAGGTGATGACGGAGCATTAGCCGGTAGTAAAGCAGGCAACATTTTAGTGGATATGACCACCAGCGAACCTTCGCTGGCCGTCGAAATCTATGAATCCGCCAAAGCTCAGGGAATCCACAGCGTTGATGCTCCTGTTTCCGGTGGTGATGTAGGTGCCAAAAACGGCACACTTTCGATCATGATCGGTGGTGATAAAGACGTGGTCGATGCCTTGCAACCGATGTGGGATGCGATGGGACAGACGATTGTGCATCAAGGTGGTGCCGGTGCCGGTCAGCACACCAAGATGGTCAACCAAACTTTAATTGCCACCAATATGATTGGTGTTTGTGAAGCGCTGCTCTATGGATACAAAGCCGGTCTGGACTTACCTACTGTGATGCAGTCTGTAGCTTCGGGAGCAGCTGGCAGCTGGTCACTATCGAATCTGGGACCTCGAATTATTGATAAGAACTTTGACCCCGGCTTCTTTGTAGAGCATTTCATCAAAGACATGGGAATTGCGATCGATGAAGCCAACAAAATGGGACTCTGTTTACCAGGATTGGCGCTTTCGAAACAACTCTACGAAGGCCTCAAGTCTCAAGGGCATGGACGAGATGGAACACACGCTTTGCAACTCGCACTCAATCGCCTTTCAGGTGTGGACTGGAATTAAGTCCTAGCCAACCTACTCTTAATCAAACAAACACACGGCTTGTCGCCTTAGCGTGACAAGCCGTTTTTCGTGTCCGTCATGAAACAGAATCTTGTTCAGTTTCTTATTTGGTATAGCGAATGCCAGTCGTATTCAACTTGCGGCGGAAGACTTTGTCCTGCGATGTTGCATAGAGATAATTCATCTCTGGTCCGCCAAAGGTCACATTCGACAGAAATGCCTGCTGAGGTTTGGACAGCGTACCACTCAATCGTCCCTGTGTATCAAAAACCTGGACCCCCAGTTCTGTACAAACATACAGCCTTCCAATTTGATCCACCGCCATTCCATCCGCGCCACTCTCGATCTTGCCAACCGGTAGCTGCATCGTGCTGTAGGGCTGTTTATGCTTCAGTGACCCATCGGCTGCAATTACAAAGTTCCACAAATGCTTTCCTCGCATATCTGCAACCACAAGTTGCCTTTGATCCGGCCAGGCAATTAGGCCGTTGGGAAACGTAATATCCGTAGCAACTTCTTTCAGTTCACGTTTTGGAGAGACATTCCAAACTTTTCCGTTCACATGATCGGTGAAGAAGATGTTTCCATCTGCCAGAACCACAAGGTCATTGCAATCAACTCCTTCGGCAATGGCAGTGGGTGTGCCTTGTTTATCAAACTGAACAATCGCTTTGCCACCGATGCTTGTCCCATAGAGCATGCCATCGGCACCAAACATTAAACCAGCAGTCTTGTTTGCTTGATCAGAAAAGAGACTCACTTCACCATCGAGTGACACTTTATAGATTTTCGACGTGGGAACATCGGTGAAATAGATTTCACCTTCTGCATTGACAGCAGGTCCTTCTGTAAACTGGTAGCCTTCCGCTATCAATTCCCAAGATTCTCCCTCGATCATGATTTGAGAAATCGGCAGATCCTGACCCTGAGCCGCCTGAGTCAAGCCACTCAGCATTACAATCGTCGCTAATAAATTCTTCATGATTCCACTCCCTATTGCTTATTTCGAGGCCGCTGGATTATTTGGGTGATCACGCCATAGCCATTCGAGGATTTCCGGCAAAATCGTACCACCATGGCGACCGCTATGTCCCTCTGTTCCCATGACGAACTGATAATCGTATCCGGCGTATTTAAGCGCGGCAGCCATCTGTTCGTTTGCCAATGGCCAGTTTCCAAACAGGTTATCCAGATCGGAACTACCTTCCTGCAGGAAGACTCGTATCGGTTTCTTTTCCGTTTTACGAATAACCGCCGGATAAACGTGTCCTCCTCGAATATTCGTAAAGCTGCCAATGTACGAAACCACTTTGGAAAAGTATTGCGGACGTTCCCAAGCCGCTGTAAAAGCACAAATGCCTCCACTACTCAATCCACAAATAGCCCGACCCTCTGCCTTGTCAGTCAGATTGTATTGTTTACCCACTTCCGGCAACAATTCTTCGATCAGAAATCTTGCATACTGATCGCCTAAACTGTCGTATTCGAAACTTCGATTCCGTCTTGGCTTGCCGCCCGCCTGTTCCGCTGGAATGATCCCAGGATTAACAAAGACGCCGATCGTAACCGGCATTGTCCCTTGATGAATCAGATTGTCAAAAACAATCGGAACGCGGGAGTGACCATTGTCGCGAACATAACCCCCGCCATCATTGAACACCATGACACACGCGGGCTTGCTGGCATCGTATTGTGCCGGGACATAGATCCAATAATCTCGTTCCGTGCCGGGAAAAACTTTGCTGTTATCCCAACGATGTTGCGAGACCTTCCCCTGTGGGACTCCTTCTTGACGTTTTGAATTCGGGCCATATTCATAAGCACTTTGGCCACAAGCTAGTCCTGCGATGCTGAGCAGCAGAATAACAGGCATCAACATAGAGCGATTCAAGAGCTTCATTTAACATTCCATCCTAAGAGCATTGAAACAATCCAAGTCACCATGATACCACGATTGATCGAGGGAGATGATTGATGGAGGAGGATGGAATTCCAGAGAGGCTTCCTTGGGCGCATAGACAAACGACGCCTGTCTTCCAGACGTCGTTTTTGTATCTATATCATCACAGCCACAAGACTACTTCTTGCGGTGACGGATCTTCGCACGCATACGTCGTTTCTTACGACCGATCTTGCGGCGTCCTTTTCCTGTACGTTTTGTTCCCACTGGGAAATCTCCAAAGTAAAAGCTCAAATCAATGAGAATGCTGGCAGGCCTGCCAACCAAAAGGTTAATCGTATACTCAACGAATGCTTCACGCAACCACCGATTACACTAAGAATTCACACATGATATCAGCATTCCTCTTATTTAGAGCCTGTCATGGTAATGCCTCGAGTGAAGCTTTTCTGAGCTACAAAAAACAGGAATACCATCGGCAGGGTAAACATCACACTGGCAGCCATCAATAAATGGGTTTGATCGGAATAAGAACTAACAAATTGTTCCAAACCGTATGCCAAAGGAAACTTCTCCTGATCACTTAGATACAACAGAGGGCTACTAAAATCGTTCCAACTGACCACTAACTGGAACATGGCTACGGTCACCAGCGCAGGCTTACTTAAAGGGACAATGATTCGCCAATAGATCCCAAATTCACTCAGTCCGTCCAATCGAGCCGCTTCACTGAGTTCCTCTGGGATCGACATAAAAAACTGCCGCAACATGAAGATATAAAAGGCATCGCCGAGGAATGTAGGGAGAATAATTGCGGCCAGCTGATTATAGAGACCTAATTCGCTAAATAAGACGAATCTCGGAATCATGGTGACATGCCAGGGTAACAACATCGTCGCGATCAACACGGCAAACATTGCCTTGCGTCCCCGCCAACGTAGTCGAGCGAATCCGTAAGCAACAAGCGAACAGGAGACAACCGTCCCCACAACACTCCCCACACACAACACAATGGAGTTGGCAAGATATTTCAAGTAGGGAATCGCTTCGAGTGCCTGCTGATAATTACTCCAGACAACTCGCTCTGGTAACAAACTATAAGGGTCGCCGGTCAGTTGCTCCGCGGGCTTGAGTGAAGCGAGTAACATTAACACCAGAGGGAGCATAAATAGAGCACTGACTACAATCAGCAAAGTGATTCGCCATACAGACGTTCGTTGATTATTCATTTCGCCCCCCGTCATCGACGACATGAGAACGATCTCCAAGTCGATCTAACTGCTGCTGCATTTGTTGCGAAATCAAGGCAAGCTCAGCCTTTAAATCGATCTGTTCCTCCGAGTACATAGCTCGCTGAACCAGATTGTTTATCTCACGGTAGTAGCGGGCTGCTCCGGGAACTAAAGGAGTTGGAACCTGATCCGTCTGTGAAAACTCAACAAATCGCTCGAACAGAGGATGTTCATCCAGATAGCCTTGAAACAACTCAGAATCCGAAACGGGTTTGGCCACCGGAATCCAACCACCGGCAATACATGTCTTAGCTGCCTCATCCTGCTGCCCGTCTAAACCCGTCCAGAATTTGATGAATTCCCAGGCACCTTTAGACTGTTTGGAATGGCGAGGTACCAAGAAGACATTTCCATTGACCCACCCTGCCTTGCCTGAGGCAGTAGGGTCATGTGGCAGCGGCCAAACTCCATAACGAGTTGGGGATTGCCCCTTGAGAAGGCTTTCCTCTTGTGCCGCTTCAATATCCCGGACTCGCCACTGTCCGTCCAACACAACGGCATATCGGTTCGCCAGAAGCGGGAACATCTTATTCGGCAAGGACTGATCATTTTGGCGAAAGGTTGCCACATTGTGTGCACCTAGACGCCGTCGATAGGACACCATCCAATCCAACGCACGCACGATGGCATCATCATCTGCAGTGAATTCGTTATCGACTTCGTTGTAAAAGTCTCCACCGAACGCCGGCCCCCATGCCCATAAACGACGAGGGTCTGGCAAGTAACCAACTTGAGTCAGTTGTTGCCCCTGATACTTCGTACAAGCCTGAGCGACGGAGTCAAGTTCGTCAGTCGAGCTTAGAAACGGAGGTGCCGGTCGTTGCAGCGCCGCTTCCACTAGATCCTGATTAAAGTAAAGCGCCCTAATATCCAGACCGTTACATACTGCATACAACTTTCCATCGTATTCGCCTAAACTTCGAGCAGCCGGCAACAGCCACTGTTTCATACGGTCAACTTCCTCGGCAGGAGCGATCTCCTCCATCGAATAAAGTGCTTCGCGATGCGCCCAATCGGCGACAATGGGGTCATCCTGATTGATTAAATCCGGTGGATCGCCTCCCGTGATCGCCAGAAATAACTTCATGTCAAAATTATTGCCCGGCATCGAGACAGCCCGCACAAAATATTGCTCCTGACTGCGGTTAAATCGTTGGACAATTTGATCGACTACTTTCCCATCGGCTCCTGACCAAAAGTGCCAAAAGACAACTTCCTCGCGTCCAACCGGAGTCTCGCTGGTAAGAGACACGGACGTGCCCCAAACAGCAATCACTGCACTGGTCAGCAGAAACAATATGACTGAAATTCGTTGCCGCATCACATTCTCACTCCGCGGTAATGAACCCAGTTTTTACTCGTCCGAAACAAGCCCCAAGTCGCCAGTCCTAATAGAGCAAACAGAACCCAGGCGATGGCGGATGCATAGCCCATCTCCAGATCTCGAAAAGCGGATAGAAACAACTGCAGAGATATCATCAAGCTGGATTCTGCTGGTTGGCCCGTCCCTTCACTCACAATGTAAACCTGAGTAAATGCCTGCACGGATTGGATGATCCCAAGTATTAAGTTGAAGAAAATAATTGGCGACAGCATCGGCAATGTGATGTGCCTAAATTTCTGCCAGACTCCAGCTCCATCTAATTCTGCTGCGTGATATAAGGATGGCTCTATATCTCCAATAGCAGCCAGATAGATCAACATAAAGTTCCCGACACCCCATAACGACATCATGGCCAGCCCGTCTTTGGATCCGAATTGCAGAGGGGTGTCTAGAGAAATGGCTTCCTGAATTCCTTGAAACCACAGTGGCGGTACTTCATAGAAAAACCCAAGGAATCCGTTGACCATTCCGTCACGAGGATCCAGCAACCACAACCATAAAATCGACGAGGCTACGATTGGCACCATCGAGGGAAGATAGAACAACGTACGAAAAATGGCCTGTCCTCGCACCTTCCAATTAAGCATCACCGCCAATGAAATTGCCATGAAGATGGACAACGGGACAGACACTACCGCGAAATACACGGTATTCACAAGTGCTTTTCCAAATCCCTCGCCCGAAGCGATTTCTTGCGCGATCCTTTGATAGTGATCTGTCCCAACATACCGAGGTGAAGTTAGTAGATCATATTCAGTAAAGGACCAAAGGAAGGAGGCAATAAAGGGATAGATAAACAGAATCAATAAGCCCAGCAACCAGGGGCTGACAAATATCCAGCCTGAAAGACGTCGTCTTCTTTGAGTTACAGCGGACATTCTGAAGACTGCTACTCCACTGATTTACGTTCAACCAAATTAAAGGCCTGACCAGCCTCAATCGTCAGGTAATCTTTCTCGCCTTCCACGACAGGTCGTCGACGATCATAGAAATGGACTGATCCATCGCCTTTCACCTGTCCAATTCCCTTTTTCACCACCAAGGCAGTCCCTTCATCAATTCCGATGCCTAGCAACTGGGGATAACGATTCACCAAAGATGTCATATCTTTGAATCGATTTCGTTGCTTGAAGTGCTGATCAATTGCCGAACCTGGTAAAAAACCGAACCCCTTTTCGTATCCTGGAGCCATGATATCAGTATTTCCGAGTGGATTTGCCCGAGCAAGATAGTCTCCCTGAATCGACGCACCTGCTGAGCTTCCTCCAATGATTCCACCACGGGCTAATACCTGATGGAGTAACGGATAGGCTGCTGTATGTTCATAGGCATCAACAAATCGCCACTGACGCCCTCCTCCAAACCAAACTCCATCTGCTGTCTTCAATGCTTCCAGCACTTCGGAGGATTCCACGTCACTACGAGTTCGTTGTGTCAGCACCGTTACATTTTTTGCTCCGCCGGCTTCAAACATTCTCTTCCCGTAGTCCTTTGGAAGCGGATCGGGCATGGATGTTGGTAAAACGACAATGTGAGCGTCTTCACCTCCTGCCGTCTCGATGAACTCTTTAACCAACTCGATTGGCATTCGCCCACCTCCGACGATCATCAGCGTACCCTTTTCAACCATAGGCTCTGCTGCCTTGGCAGGGGGAAATGCTGGTAACTGGGAATCCCGTACGATGCGTCTTAAACTGGTGAGGTCAATCATTGCATCAGCAGGATATTCATGAAGCTGTAACTGTTCACGCCGTCCTGCAGGAAGGATGGTCGTAACATTTCCTTCTCCAACAACTTTCATAAACCTCCGGTCGATCAACAGAGCTGTTGCTTCATCGATGCCGAGCCCTACATGCGTCCCCAGTTTACGTGCACTTGTACTCAGCCGCTGTAAGCGGTCTCGTTGAGTGAAGTGTTGATCAATAATCACTCCAGGTAATAAATCGAAACCCGTATCCAAACTCGCCCTGCGTTTACCACCAACAATCGCCACTTTCGATTGCATAGCAGCTCCAGCGCTGGTCCCTCCGATCACTCCTCCACGCTTCAGAAGCTGATTCAACTCGCTTTCGAACTTAGTACCAACATAGACATCGATAATCCGCTGCTGACTTCCACCCACAAACCAAACGCCCGTCGCCTGTTGTACTTGAGCTGTTATCTCTTCGGAATTCGCCTGTTCTTTAGAGTGAGCGTGTAGCAGCGAAACAGACTCGATATCCAAATCACTCCAGGGCTGTTTGAATCGATTCTGTTTTACCGTTCCTGCATCGGCCGATGCCGTCGTCACAACGACAATCTTCGCTGCACTACCGCCGGACCATTGAACAAATTGCCCAAGAGCTTGCCGAGGAACTTCTCCTCCGCCAACAATCACTAACTTTCCTTGAGCACCGACAGGATCCAAGTACAAATCGGAGCCTGAGAGATCCTGAAGAAATAGTGACATCAGGATTAGGAAAAGTAAACTTCGGAAGGACATTCGCATAATGCTTACCTGTTTCATAAGGAGATAATTCATTGTTTGTAGCCGTTAAGCTTCTTCGCTTAATGCTTTGGCCCCAGCTTCAAGAGTCTCTACAATTCGCTCAAC
>CALKCC010000313.1 GCA_938082855.1 uncultured Pirellulaceae bacterium
CTTGCTCATACACGAATTCGTTGATTGGACGATTGGCTTCAAATTGATCGTGTATCCACTGGTAATAGGACTCCGCGGCCTTTACGTCGGTCGCTACGGGCGTGTACCCGCCCCCCATTAACCTAACGGACTCAGCCCACAGTCCAGTCCATAGGTCCGTGAATCCTTCACTTGCGATGAGCTCGTCAATCAAGACGGCTCGCTTATTCGGACTCGAGTCAGAGACGAACTGTTTATATTGCTCCACGCTTGGCGGTGCACCGGTTAAGTCCAGATAAACACGTCGGATAAACTCTGAGTCCCCCGATACTTGCGATGGGTTAAGCTGAAGTTGCTTCAATCGCTCGAAGACCAACTCATCTACATAGTTGACGGATTTTGTACCTGACCATGAGTAGTTAGTATCATCTGGCAGGACAATTACTTCACTGCCAACCGTAAATCGGTCGAACCTCGCAAAGACATAGGTGTCACCTTTGCCATGAGGTGACACAACACCGTCGCTAGTAATAGAAGCGGTGTTATTGTTATTGGAAAAGGACAATGACAAGTTAGTAACATCTCTTAAAGAGCCATCCGAGTACCTGGCCGTCACCGTGGTTGCGGTCGTCTTCTCGATTCCATCAAATTGCATTTGCGATGGATCGATGGTGATCTCGACCGGTACTGCTACTTTATCTTTATCGTTTTTGGCTCCCTGCTGTATCCATGTCAGGAGCGTCTTGTAATATGCACTGTCTTTCTTAAACCTCTGCCCACCGGTATGAGGGACTGAGCCTGTGGCTTTGAGTAATAACAAACTCTCTTCTGGCACAGCCATGTTGATTCGCCGCCCGACAATCTCCTCGGTTAAGCGAAAGTAATCACCCTGCTTGTCGAAGCCAAAAAGTGATAGGGCGAAACCGTCTTTGCCTCGTGAACTCCCATGACAAGTTCCCTGGTTGCAACCGGCACGGAAGAATACCGGCATCACGTCATTGGCGAAACTGAGAGGCTTTTCTTGTGCTAACAGATCTCCAGAAAGAATCAGGAGCAAAAGAAAACAAAGGTTTGAACGTCGCATTTCACTCGCCTCCTTTATTCACCGCGGGATCGACACGCAAAGTTCCGTTTTGCGTGACCTGACGAATCGATTGACCATCAATGTTGTACGTGATTTCACATTTCAATTCTTTATATTGGCCAAGCAGTGCTTCCTCGGTTGCCTTGAGTGTAAAGGTGAGTTCTTCTGTATCGGAATCGATGTGATAATTATCCCCAACGGTCGTGACTCCTTTGGGCAGTCCGAGCAAGGATACCTTGGCAATACCGGTGAAGGGCTGCAAGTGCTCGACCTTACACTTTAATTCTGCTGTTTGATTCCGCCGAATTGCGCCACTCGAAAACCTGATAGCGACGTAAGGTGATGTAACGACCAGGTCAAAGAAACCTGATGAAATTCGCCTCACACCTACTCCCGACTCCCAATCTCCCTCCTTGGTATGACCATTCATGATTAGGCGATATGTCCCCGGCTTGGCCGACGATGAAGCACTCAGTACAAATTCTGCTTCCGACTTGCCTGCAGGAATTTCAAGAATGCCACCTGCTGAAACACCGGGTGGATACCAATCCGGTTGTATCTGAATGGCACCGTCAAACGTCTCATCGCGATCGATTTGCACCTTAACCCGCATCTCACCAGCTTGAGAGAGTGGTATTTTCGGTTGCATTACATCAATGGTGAATGGAGACGACTCGACGATCCCCAGTGCATAGCTCGTTAAATGAGCATGATGCCAACTGCGTCCGCCCGAATGATTGATAAACGGGATATATGCCTGACTGCTCGTATCCACAAAACTACCATCATCGACACGCTGTAATTCGATGTGAAACAGGTGAGCCGAAGGCAATACGTCATCATCTGCGACAAACAGGCAGGGAACTCCATTCATTCCAGGTACGTAATCAGGTGCGATCATCGTAATACCTTTAGGTAGCCCTACAGGTACTAAACGCAGAGCGCCTTTGTAAGTGTTCCCGATTTCCTCGGCGAGATATACATTGACCGACCACTTGTTGCCACGCGGGACGATGAAGCCAGCCGTCCGATTGATTTCAAAACGATCATTGGCCCAACTGACGGTGTGATTATGAATCGTGTCACGTGCCTCAGCAATTTCCACTCGATAAACGAAGTGTTCGCCTCCAAGTCCACGCAGGTCTCCAATGCCAACCAGATGGATGCCGTCTTCCTGTGGTGTGTGAATTGCAGAGCCATCTAATAGTTCCGGTCGCTGAAGCCCGCGAGGGATTACGGGCTTACCTCGCTCACTCCATGTTGCATCATCGATCGAGACAGCTACATCTTGCTTATCAACGTGCCGCACCCAGACACTGCTATCGATTGGGCTTCCATTTCCTCGTGCAAATACACGGATACGATATTGAACGCCCTTTTTCATGAAGACCTTGAATATGTCTTCTTCACCTGCGGTGGCAATAATGCCGTTAAGTGCCACAGGAGCATCATGCGTTTGTTCAATCTGATCCTCCATCGCGTTGGGGAATGTGCACACTCGAAGAGGAAGGTGTGACGGAGGTTGTACATTTGATTCCCCGGGATAAAAATCGTAGTCGCCAGTTTTGGTCGGCCACGTAACTTGCTGTGCAGTAGTCCCCAGTCCGTCTCCCAGAAGCTGTATTGTTTCGGCCGTGCCGGCTTGACCACCAAGTGGATATGCGAGGACCGGCCGCATGAAATTACCGATATGCGCGCGATAGAAAATCCATCGTCCACCTTTAAATAGCTGCTGTCGGATATGGATGAAGTATTTGCCCGAGTAGGGCGCCGCAATGCTCAAGATTGGATCCTGAACATGCAAATTACTGTCGTCGCATGAAGCGAGTACCTTTCCATTCTCATCGAGAATTCGAACAAGCAGATCATATTCAGATTCCGCGTATGCCTTGTCGCATAACCTGACACAATCCAGTTCAACTGAGATCCTTTCCTCCGCCTTTGCCTGGATGGAGTAGTAGTCGTGATCGAGTTCCCGTGCGACCTTAATTTCGCCGGCCACGGTATGATTCATGGGAACAGGCTGGGCCGTTTCCAACGAGTCGTTTGGCGAAATAATGGCGTCGGTGTTTTCTTTGATCACCGTAACACCACCGCTATAAGTCACTTCAAATCCACCGCGTTCCAATTCCGGAATAATTGGGAATGGCCCTACCCAAAATGTCGCCACTGATGTGAGAGTGTCTTTTGTGCGTAGGCGAAGTGGATGTTCTCCGAGCGGACAATCTTCGGCGATTTCAAAGATGCATCGAACTTGTTCTTTGACGTAACCACCGTGATGTAAGCTAATCCCGTTCTCAAGATCCGGAAGAGACTCAAATGCAACGGCCTTAATACCAGGGCGGTAAAAAAGCACCTCACGCGCATCCTTGATATTGAGACCTTGCATGATCACCGAAACGCTTGTTCCACGCTGACCGCTGCGTGGTGTAAGGACTTCAATGTTCCGTCGCTGAAAAGCAAGCAGCTCATCGGCACCAGCTTGCAACCAGAGAACTGCACAAATAAAGAGAGAGGATCGAAGGAATGACATTAGGCCAGCAGGCCTTTTACGACCTTACCTCCCTTTATGATTTCGATAGGACGTGTGCCAAAGGCTAGTAATTCTTTGTTAGAGTCGATACCGAGCTGGTGATACACTGTGCAAAGAAAGTCCTCCAGTGAGACTGGGTTTTTATCCGGCTCATTTGCAGTTGCATCGGAAGCGCCATAGATCTGTCCTCGGGTGATACCTCCTCCCGCCAGCATCATACTATAACTGCGGGCCCAGTGATCGCGACCGTTCGACGTGTTAACCCTTGGCGTCCGTCCGAATTCGGTAGTCACCATTACCAGCGTTTCATCCAGCATACCTCTTTGATCCAAATCCGAGATGAGTCCGGCAATGGCATGGTCCAGGGCTGGACCGTTGTCGAGGTAGGCTTCGCGGATGGACTTGTGGTTATCCCAACCGCCATAGTCGACCGAAACAAATCGCACTCCCGCCGCAACCAGTCTGCGAGCCATTAACAGGCGTGCTCCGACTGCCGCGGGTTGTCTTCGGTAATTCAGGATATAGCCTTGCCCATACAGCTGTTTGGTAGCTTCGCTTTCGCCATCCAAAGTGAACGCCTTTTGGGCGGCTTCTGAATTCAGTAGTGTATATGCCTGTTCATAAAACTGGCCCATTGTCGCCAATTGAGATGCATCTACTTTTTTGTCTTGCAAGCTGGATTCAAGAAGAGCTCTGGCTTTTGTTCGGCGTTCGAATTGTCGAGCGGAGACTCCACTGGGAATAGATAGATCTTTTACTTTAAATTCGCCTCGGCCGCCAGGATCCGCGTTAAGCTCGAAGACTCCGAACTTACTACTCAGATAACCAGTCCCACCAGCGACGCTGTTGCGATTCGGTATCGCGATGTACGGAGGCATGTTATTACGAATTCCGTATTCGTGGGCAATGACGGACCCCATCTGCGGGTAGTCAATTACGGTTGTCGGTAGGTAGCCGGTAAATAGATGGTAGGTAGCTTGCCCATGATCCGGAATCTTGCAGTGCATCGATCGAACAATGGTAATTTTGTCACTGATCTGAGCCATGCGAGGGAAGTTTTCACTGAAGTGATATCCGTTGCCAGTTTTCACCACGCCAAATGAGCCGCGATAATCGATTGGTGCTTCCGGTTTGGGATCCCATGATTCTTGAGCTGAAAATCCACCACTTAGGTTTAAGTGAATTACGCTTTTTGCCGTAGCATTTGGGTTGGCTTGCAGGACGTCGGCCAATGACAAACCGAAGGCAGACCCCAGGCACATCTTTAATGCGGTACGGCGATTTAGTTTTGTGGTAGTGGGCATATTGATGCAAGACGCGAATGGAGTTGTAGAATTCTATCCATTATATGAATCACAGGAGCGAATAGCATTAGTAATGCCTTAATTTCCCACTAGCGCGTTGAAGCGCTGTGTCCACGCATCTATGAACAGCAGAGCTTTGCATGACCTAATGTGGGGCCAATATCACTGTCCTCTCAGAGGACAACCCAAATGCTAACTCATCAATTCTGTGATTGGAGTGGGATCGCTAACCACATGAGTCGGACGTCCCTGCGGAGTATATAAAATCTTTCCAGGGTCGATTCCCATTTTGGCATAGACCGTAGAAACGAAGTTTTCAGGACTCTTAACATTTTCAATTGCCGAGTATCCCTTCTTATCCGTCGCACCGACAACAACACCGCCCGGCGTTCCACCTCCAGCCATTAGGACGCTCATTGCATTGGACCAATGGTCTCTTCCGACTCGAGTATTAATCTTAGGCGTACGGCCGAACTCGCCGAGCACTAGCACGAGTGTTTCTTCCAGCATTCCTCGTTCATCCAAGTCGGATATCAACGCCGCGATGCTTTGATCCACTTTCGGTAAGCGATCCTTACAACTACTCCACAAGTCCCGATGATGATCCCAACCGCCATTGTAAACCGTAACGAACGGCACTCCCGCTTCTGCTAAACGTCTGGCAAGCAGACAACGTTGGCCAAACGAATCACGGTAATAACGATCACGCATCCCTTCTGATTCCTGCGAGATATCGAATGCCACCTGTGCATCCGGCGAAAGTACTAGATTTAATCCCTGTTCGTAATATTCGTCG
>CALKCC010000314.1 GCA_938082855.1 uncultured Pirellulaceae bacterium
CCAATCGCAATGCATGTAACATTCCCTGTGGTAGTTCATACTTGACGGTATAAGTCTCGTTCTCGGGATTAGGACCTTCGGCCAAAAGTGACATGTCCTCTTGAACCTTGAGAACAGTCGCACCGTCAGTAAGCCAATCCTTGGGAGCCAGGGCAGAGAACTCACGTTGGCCACGATCCCAAAACTCCGTCGAAGGTCGTTCTTCCTCGGTGACCGGGGTCATATGAGCCACGACTTTCGAGGGATCACTCAGCTTCAGCTCGCCCAGCATTCCGCCTGACATCATGAGCTCTTGGCCTGCCACCATCGCGGTAGCTTGAATCTGCCCCCACATATTCCCCTCTGGCATCACCGCATTGGCATGGGCATGAACCACTCCTCTAGCCTGCAGGTGTCCAGCCTGAATCGTCAATGGAGTGGTCACCGTGAAGCCAGCTGGCATATTGGTAATTTCTACGTTGATCGGCCCATTAAAACCATCCAGTCGATTGGCAGATATCGTAAAGGTCTTTCCCCCACCACGATTAATCGTGGGATTCGCTCCGCCCAACGAAACACTAAAACTCGGCTCTGGTCGCCTGGCTATGACTTCATAATGGAACGACTCGCCGTGGTGATCTCGCACGTCACTAAGACGAAGAAAATAGGTGCCGTCTTCCGGTGCTGAGAAATGGAGACTCGAATCGTTCCCTAGTTTCCTGTTCGAGGCGTCATCATTTTCATAATTAACCGTAAATGCAGGGAGCCCATTGTCAGGTAAGGGAGTACCCACGGGATAAGGTTTGACGACATAGGCGACCTGCCCAAGCGGATGAGAACGAGGCGTCGTGTCGAAATAGCCTTGACGGGCCCCCGTTTCTGGGTAGAAAAGCGAATCCGAATCGGGACCTCGGCGCTGGCGAAAATGTTTTAACACTTCACCGTTCACGTAAAGATACTCATCCAAACTCGTTTCGTCATAATTGGCGAACCGAAACCCTCTTGCCGCCGAACTCACCGAACGAAATTCAATACGACTATCGCGAATAGAGCGTAGCAGGACACGTGGTACTGGCAGGCCTTTCTCATCGAGAATCTCAATCTTCGAATCGAGCCTAGACTTATTGCGAGCGGCATTCACTTCAAAGATCCACTGTTCGCCTTTGTTAGCACGGAATCCAAATAAGTCGTCCTCGATGGCTACCGTCTGGTTTGCCGCCGTTGGTGAATACAGAACGCCCTGAAAATTAACCGGCAGGTCGACAATCTGGGCTTCTGACACAAGATTATTAGGCTCGACCTCTTTGACCGCCGGGATCTGATCGCGTGGAGGTACATTTGGATACCGAATTTCCGGCATATAGTCGACTAACGTTTGTTTATCGAATACGCTTCCAGCTTGATCGCTACCCGTTTCATAAATATCTAAGCTGCCATCCAACCGGCCGGCAACAAATCCTCGATTACCAATCGCTGCCAGAGACGAGACCCAATCAGCCTTGGAAGAGAAGGCGGCAATATTAGCCATCAGGCTGGCGTCCCAGAGTTTGACTAAATTGTCTTCCCCAGCACTCAGTAAACGTGCCCCATCTTTTGAATACGAGATATCTACAATCGCCAACTCATGTGCATACACACTGGTTAACAATGGATTGGTACCCTCTGCGAAATCAGCACTAAGTTGCCAGGTCCGAATCCTATTATCCACACCAGCGGCAGACAGCGTCCGGCCATCCGGGGAAATCGCGACACAATACAATTCCTGCTGAGACTGTTTTAACGTTTCCAGTCTGGAGCCCAGCTCCACGTCCCACAATTTCACAGTACGATCCGCACTGGCCGTTGCCACCATCTTTCCGTTGGGATGAAAGGCCAGGTCATAAACGGCTCCATTATGCCCGGCAATCGAATGCCGAACCGTACCATCCTTTGCGTTCCAAAGAATGAGTCGCTTATCGTAGCCGACTGATGCGAGGACACTATTATCAGGTGAAACTTCAACCGCATAGACACTGTCTCGATGCCCTTTTACTTTTTGCAGGAGAGACCAGTCTTCTGTTTGATATAGCACAACCTCTCCGGCCAAGCCTGTTTCTCCAGCTCCGGCAATCAGCAGGCTACCGTCATCGCTAAATGCGACTCCATTAACAACACCGGTGAGCCCTTCGAGTAAGGCGACGCGTTGTCCGTCCTCAACATTTTTTACTTCCACTCGGCCATATTGAGCGACAGCCAACAACTTACCATCTGGACTAACTGCGACTGCATTAATGGGATCCCGTGCTTTACCCAACAACTCAATCTTTGGTGTAACCAAGGTCGGCTCCACGGCCATTCCATCAGGCCCTCGTGCACCAGCATTGATCCAGTCGCCCAATAGTTGCAATTCATTCTCCGTTGGAGCTTCATTACCTTCCGGAGGCATTTTGGGGCTTGCCTTGCCTTCAATAACACGCACTATCCGACTCAATTCAGCCCTGCCTGGTAAGAGAACGGCACCTCCCTTTCCACCTTTCATCAAGGCCTGAAACGACTCCAGGTCGAGACCGCCTTCAGCGTCATCAGCATTATGGCAAGCAACACAGTACTTGGTTAACAGTGGTGCAATTTGAGAATTGAAATCCGGCACCTTCACTTCCGGAGTCTCTTGGCCCCACGATGTTCCACCGAGGCTTAAAAGGAGAATCAATATATAGGCATTATTTTTCATTCCAGGCTCCTTCTTAGCATTAGTGGTTAAAAATGAATTCTTTAGACGTAAGTAAAGACCAATAGAGGTCTTCCAAAACAAGTCGTCGTTGCTCAGCCGAGTTGTCTGACTCTATGATCTCAGTCAAACGTTGCGATTCCAGTTCTGTTGGCTCACGAGACAAGGCTTCCATGTAGGCAGCTCGTACTGCATCAGCTGCCGCGACTTCTCCAGCAAAGAGGAGCTCAATACGACCTTCTTTGCTCTGCAGCTTATCGTTGACTGTATCACCGTTATAGAGATGAAGCACTTGAGTCACACTTGGTTCGTCTGTTCTTTCACACTCGCAGGTAATGATTCTTTCCGGGCGTCCAAACGTAGAAAGGAAGTAACTATCAACACTACTATCGGGCAACTGCAAGGCCCTGGTTCCTTTCGCCCGATCTTTGAATTCAGTCGGCACGCCTGTCACTTGTGAAACCGCATCCAACAACACCTCCGCTTTCAGACGGCGGGGGTAATACCGCGAGTAAAAGCGGCGGTCGCCTGCATTGCCTTCAACCGCCACACTGGACCGTTGATACGTCGCCGAGTTTAGAAGAGCCCGCATTAGTTGTCGGAGATCGAAATTCTGCTTAACCAAATAATCAGCTGCTGCATCAAGCAGTTCCTGGTTACTGGCCGGATTGGTAACTCGCATGTCATCAACCGGTTCGACCAAGCCAACGCCTAGATAATTTGCCCACACTCGATTCGTTATTGACTTTGCAAAATACCCGTTATCCTTCGACGTCAACCATTGAGCTAATGCGATACGTCGGTCCGAAGTATCGTCGAACGCCACTGCGTCACCATCCAATGGCCGTGGTGGCTGGGGACGTCCAGTACTCGGCTGAATCAACTCTCCCTGCGTATCAGAAAAGACGATTCGATTACCATCTCCACTGCGAAAATCACCTCCCCAACCTTTGGCACGTACTCGGGCAAACATATTGGCCATTCCGTAGTACTGATCATTGGTCCATTTTTCCAAAGGGTGGTTGTGACACTTCGCACAGTTGATACTGAGCCCCATAAAGGCCTGGGCTACCGTCTCCGCCATGTCTTCAGGCGCTTGGTGCAATGCATAAAAGTTCGCCGCTCCGTTTTCCAACGCACTGCCACTGGCCGTCACCACCTCTCTCACCAATTGATCCCAAGGAAGGTTATTCGCAACTCGCTCTCGAATCCACTTATAGTAGGCTTCGACTCCAGCAGGTCGCAATCGTGCTCCACTGACCAACAACAGGTCGGACCACTTGTAAGCCCAGTAATCTACAAATTCTGGTCGCCCTAATACTTCATCGATCAGAGCCACTCTCTTTTCGTCCGAGGGGCGAGGATCTTCCAGAAAACTCTTCAACTCTTCGGTAGTAGGCAACACGCCCATTGCATCAATAAACAGACGTCTAATAAAAGTGGGGTCGTCGCATAATGGAGAAACCGGCACCTTCAATTCATCAAGCTTGCGATTAACGATCTCATCTATAAAGTTATTCTCTTGAATTGGGTCACTGTTTACCAATTGATCGTTGAAAGGCACCGTATTGAAACTTAGTGCGTTCAGATTGAGGTACCAAACTTTTATGGCCCCTTCACCAGGTCCGACGAATTGCACCTTGCCGTGTTCGCCGACAGTCGCAACATTGAGATCCACACTGGTATATTTCGACCATCGGGTGACGTCCTCAACATGACCATCGCTAAAGTGAGCCATTACAACCAACTGTTGAGATGCGCCAATTGATTGCATCGCCAGTGGGGGTAGCACCTCGAGGCGTTCGATTACAGGATCTTCGTCAGCAGGCCCAGCAGCGCCAGCCGCAATCCACTCGGCAAGCACTCGGTACTCGATTTCATTAACATCCAGACGAACGCCTCCCTTATGTGGAAGCGCACCGGTTGGCTTTGTTAGCAGGAGGCTGCGACCCGGATCACTCGGAACGATTCTTCGCCCACGCGCCTGACGCGTTAAATACGAATAATCTGCCGCCAAGTCAAAACCGAAAAGCGTCAGGCGAAAACCATTCTGTCCGGCACGAGCTCCATGGCAAGCGCCTCCGTTACAGCCAGCCTTCGATAGCACAGACTCTACATGATTGCGAAAGCTCCAACGAAACTCTTGTTCCTGCCCTGTCACTTTAACGGGCACACGAACCGTTACATCACCGCTTGTGGCAATCAACGTCGTTTCACCATTCTTCAATGGATAGACTTTGCTACCTTCTACTTTCGCTATGTCCGAGTGTTCCATACTCAGCGCCACTCCTGAGTGAAGCTGAGTCATGACTCTACCCGACTGCACTTCCTGTATTACCACGGTCTGGGTCGCTTCGGTCGAATGCAACCGAATTTCCTGCGGGTAGACGCGAATCTCTGCACCAACACTGCAGTTAAACGAGATAAATAAGAGTAATAGAGATAGTAATGACGATTTCATATCGCACCTATTTGATCGGTTTTCCAGCTGTACTCACCTAAAGAGTAAGCACATGTCTAAAACAGCTCTGTGATGGCTTCTTTTCCAAAGTCAACCAATGGAAATGGTCGGCCGTTAGGACCTGGAAGCGTGGTATCGAGATCCAAGCCCAGACTGTGATAAATCGTGGCAACCACATTCGACGGGTCAACTGCACGTTCGGCTGGAAAACCCCCGTTCGGGTCACTGGCTCCCACAACCTGGCCGCCCTGCACGCCTCCCCCAGCAAAATAAACGCTGAAACACTGTGGCCAGTGATCGCGTCCACCCGCCGGATTCACACGTGGGGTACGTCCAAACTCCGCCAGATTGCAGACCAGCGTATTTCCCAATAACCCTCGTTGTTCTAAATCCTCGATTAGTGTCGAGTAGGCCTGGTCATACATCGGCGCAACGACGTCTTTCATTCCGGCGATCGAGGTGAAAGGATTACTCCCATGAATGTCCCATGTGATTTCGTTGAAGACGGTCAGGAAAGTATTGACCGTGACAAACCGAACTCCAGCTTCAATCAATCGGCGAGAAAGTAAACAGCATTGCCCGAAACGATTCATGCCGTATCGCTGACGAACTTTTTCTGGTTCCTTACTCAGATCAAAAGCTTCCCGAGCTGCTGGGCTGGTCATTAATCTAAATGCGGCTTCGAAATTAGAACCGAGCAATTCAGCGTTTTCACTATTCTCGAATCCTTTGACCGTGTCCTCGACCACATCCCGCAGTCTACGGCGCCTATTCAAGCGTGCTTCCCCGATTTCCGCTGGTGGCAACAGATCCGGTACTTCGAAATCTTTCTTCGAAGGATCGGCATTGAGTACAAATGGATCATAAGCTTTTCCGAGAAAGCCCGCGTCTTGCCCGTGTGGTAGGTTGCCGCCGGTCGAACCCATCGGTTCGGGCAAAATGGCATGTGCCGGCAAGTCCGTTTTTCTGCCACGTAAATAGGACAAAGCACATCCCGCATGAGGAGTGTTAATACCACCGGTGAAAAGACGCCCGGTTTGCAACATTTGATGCCCGGTGTCGTGGACGGCCGCCGCTGTATGATAAACGCTTCGCACGACCGAAAACTTGTCTGCGATCTTTGCATGACGAGGCAGGATTTCAGTCAGAAGCATTTCGGGAGACGCCGTTTGAATAGGGCTAAACGGGCCACGAATTTCTGCAGCGGCGTCTGGCTTGGGATCAAAGGTGTCAATTTGGCTAGGTGCTCCCAAATTAAAGATCATGATGACATTTTTGTCGTCATGTTCATCCTTAATGGCACCGGCTTCCTGAGCTTCCACCAATTGAGGTAGCGAGAGCCCTACTGCCCCCAGACTGCCCACTTGAATGAAATCACGACGAGATACCCCGTCGCACGTATGAGCCTTCGCATTACTTGTCAGATTTAACATTCGTCACTATTCACTTAAAAGGTCGCCGTACGCATGCCCCGCCTGTGTCAATCTTCAACGACGCCACGGCCAGGAATAATGCGTTCCAACATACTAATAACACTTAATAGCAAGTGCTCTGCATTGTCTAAATTAACAGAATCAGAACACTCGCTCAAATGCAGCTTCCCTTGGGCTACTAACCATTTCCTGAATAGCATTTGCCTTTTACTGCGGACGCTCTAACATTGAATGAAAGTATGTTTTCTAAGCAATCACACACCACTGGGCGGGTTAAAATGAAATTGAATTCTATCTGTTTCTTGACAGTCTTTGTCATCACGTTTTTTGCCACCTACGTTTCATTCGGACAACAGCAGAAAACGTTCAAGCAGTATGAAGACGCGCTTTCACGTCGACTAATCGCAGAAGCGACGGCCAAGTCCAATGGGGACCATGAACTTGCCGTTATTGAACTGACAAAACTGTACTCAGAATTGGTAAATGACTCTCGCATTCGCATCAGTCCCACTTTGAATCAGTACAGAGTCAAGCTGCGAGCACGTCTAATGAAGGTTTTGCGTGAATTGGAAATTCGTATCGCCCGAGATGTGAGTCTACCCACTCGTTCGAGTTCCGACCAATTACAATCCGCCTTGCAGCGGCATCTTTCTACGGCCAATCGTCAAATGGGTGGAGCGAAACAATTGCTGGCCCCTCGCGCGGGAGCAAACGTGCCTGATTACGGGCCACAATTGGTGGCATTGATACAACGCACCATCACTCCACAATTCTGGGACGTCAATGGAGGGCCAGGGGTGATTGTCTACTACGCTCCCCTACGCCTACTTGTCGTCCGTGCCACAAGTCAGGTGCACGGGCAGATACGAGACCTCAATGGCATGTTAAGATAAGACCAACAGGCCCCGTTGCTTGTCGTGCTCCCATCTCATTTTCCCACTAATATTCCCAATGAATCCAGCAGACTACTTTCCTCAAGCTTTATCGTACAACGACTTCCTCGCACAACATGGCCATGACGGCGACCAGCGTCGATGGCAACAGGTTTATGATCAATCCACCTTGAGTGACGAGCAGCTACAGCTGTTGGGAACCTTTGTTCGCCAGATCAACGTCCTCGTTTTTGCAGGAGCATGGTGTGGGGACTGCGTCGTCCAATGCC
The DNA here is from genome assembly GCA_938082855.1 of uncultured Pirellulaceae bacterium. Classification (GTDB taxonomy): domain Bacteria; phylum Planctomycetota; class Planctomycetia; order Pirellulales; family Pirellulaceae; genus UBA721. The sequence goes on from CALKCC010000314.1 coordinate 7,743, forward strand.
CGATCTTTCAGCGATTTGCTGATGCTACCCCAACCATCCAGCTGCGATTTATAGATCGCGACACTTTCCCTGAGCTCAAAGAAAACCTCACCATCTGTGGTGGCGCACGTGTGCCGCAAGTTCTCTTCTTCAATGAAGACATGCAGTATGTCGGCCATTATGGCGATCGAACAATCTCTAAGTACCGAGCGATGGCAGAGACAATAACTGGTGCAGCCTGCAGTATTGGGATGGTGACTCCAGGAGATTCCGTCCACGAGCAAGTTATTCAGGATTGGCTGTCTGAATTTGAGCGAATTCAACTGATCTGCCGCACTTCTCCTCGCTTACGGGAAAAACATGGCGACTAGTTAGCGGTTGCACGATTCCGGATCTATGTGAAAATGAACGGTTGAATTTGACTGTTCAAACAATATTTGCAGAGTCCTTACAGTTGTGACAAATCGCATTGAGCCTATTTCCACCGAAGAGCTTATCGAAGAGTTCGAGCTTTTCGATGATTGGGAAGAACGCTACCGATATATCATCGAAACCGGAAACTCCATGCCACCGCTGGAGCCCGACTATCAAACGGAAGAAAATCGTGTTCAGGGATGCTTGAGCAGCGTTTGGTTGATTATTGAACCGACCGAGAACGGACGCTACTTTTTCCGAGCCGACAGCGATTCGCAGCTAGTCAAAGGGTTAGTTTGCCTAGTCATTATGTTGTACAGCGACAAAACTGCCGAAGAAATCTTACAGTTAGACATCAACTCCGTCTTTGAAGCAATTGATTTACGTCAGCACATCAGCCGCTCACGATCCAATGGATTGAATTCCATGATTGGACGAATCAAATCACTCGCTTTAGAAACGCTTCACTCAAGCTAAGACTTTCCTCGGGATCATTTCTTGGACGCGACCTACCTTATATACGCACTACTCACCTTCGTGAGTTCGTTGGCTGGCGGCTTCATCGTTAGCCGCATTAAGTTTACTCATACCGGTTTGCAAATCCTCCTGAGCTTTGTCGGTGGACTTATGCTTTCGGTCGCCATTCTTCATTTATTGCCTCACGCTGTACTGGAACTTGAAGATGACACGCAGACCGCCTCGCAAGCGGTGCTCGTTGGCATCGTGGTGACCTTTATCTTGCTGCGTGCTTTTCATGTTCATCAACACGGCACCCATAATGAGAGCGACGAGGGCCATGACCATGACCACCAATGCCATCACCCTGAACACACGCACACAACTGCGAGTGAAGACCCAGATCATTGCGAAGTGCACAGTAGCCGATTTAGCTGGATTGGGTTGTTTGTTGGATTAGGGATTCATGCCCTTATCGATGGAATTGCAATCTCGGCAATCGTCCTGGAATCACGCGCTCATGACGGAGACTCTTCTCTATTTCCCGGACTCGCAATGGCAGCAGCCTTAATTCTCCACAAGCCACTCGATTCCATGTCGGTAATCTCCGTGATGAAGAGTTCCGGTTGGGATCAAAAGACAATCAATCTTTGCAATCTCGCCTTTGCAGCCATTTCCCCTTTGGGAATCTACATAGCGGGCTATGGGTTAGGAGCTATGACAGGTGACGCTAACACGGTGCTACTGGGCTGGACATTTGGATTCACTGCTGGATGCTTCTTAACTATCGCGCTGTCCGACATCCTTCCTGAATTGACTTTTCACAGTCATGATCGCTTAAAGCTAACCGCCGCCCTGATCGCAGGCATGCTATTAGGAATGACTTTGCAATCGCTGGAACCAGATCACAACCACGGGCACAACCACGGACATAATCATAGTGAGCACAATCACAGCGAGCATCAACATTCTAACGTCATTCCGGCTCAACCTGCTCAAGCTGCTCTACCGGCTCAAGCTCCGGTATCCGATGTGCGCCGCATAGGCTAAACAGCCAAATACACCAGCCTGACAAGGTTATCCAGATTCCAGTCATTGGCAAAGCAATCGACGGAGCAACATGACCATCGAGCACCAGGGAATTCTCTATCTGTACTACAATCCCGACTGCTACCAGCAGCAGGCCAGACAATTGCCCTACCATCTGGCCAGGCGAGTAACGATATCGGTAGATTGCCACCACTGCCATGGCTTGCCAGAAGCTTAAAGCCAGCAACACGGCCGGAAAATAGTAAACACAGACATCCCAAAACGGGGGTAGGACTGGGCTAAATCCGAGAAAGCTGAGGATTTCCGCGGAATAGAAATGAAAACCACAGATGGCCACTGAAAGAAGGAAATACCCAGATAACCAGCTCATCGCAAACACGACCTGAGCCAATGCTAACATTCCCCGTCCACGAGGATTAATTTTGCCCATGTCCATAAGATGCATCCGCCACCACGTGTGCGTCACGCCCCACGGACCGGTAAGTAAACCGATTGGCAAGATAAAGGACACCGCCGAAAGGGTAATCCAACGTTTCCCGTTATGGGCGGGAAGTTCGTGGGGATTAAAGCGACCACGAATTACATGGCCTTGCTTCTTTACCGCCGAGTCACTGCAGCGAGCAAACAGGTAAAGCAGGCCCAATGGAAACGCCTGATAAAGGGACATCGCCAGCCCATAAAAATAAACACCGCCCTCTTGCCAGGCAGTGGTCGAGGGGATTTCCGTTTTTTGATAGATAAACCAGTGAATTGCATCGGAAAACAAAAACAAAACGCTGGAAGCTATCGCTAAGAAGACGCCAAGTCCGCGTCGCCGACGCAATACTAATGCCAGACTACCCAACATCAGGCAGGGAATCATCGTAATCCCGAAGAGCTCGCCGTTGAGGTGAAACCACATGCCTAATCACCGCTCTTTCCAACGCTCAATTTAACGAACCACGAACGTAGCGTTCTGCAAGAATCCGCGTTGGAAAGACTTTTTTCTGCACCTGTATTTGACTACGATCCAGATCATATTGATCGATCGTGCGACTGAGCCATTGATCGGCAATCTCATCATTGTGAAACACATTGCCTAGCATCTGTACTCCACGCGGACCACGGAACCGCATTAATACCGTTACATGAGGCCAATCGATAAACGGGTCCTTATAAGGGAGCTTATTCAGGTACGGAACTAATTTGGATTCAATCTCCGCAGGCTGAAGCTGAAAGTGTTTCGCAAACAAATCCAGATGCCGAGGGATCTTACCGTCAGCACTCACACGAAACCCACCGTCCAATGGTCCCAACGTCTGCAGTTCCTGAATATAGGCCTTAAATTGAGTTTGCCGCACCTTTGCAAGGTAGTGTGTTAAAACCCAGGCAGATGCATAGCCCTGTGAATCCAGGCGATACGCAGTAATGACATCCTCCATCCACTTGCCTGGTGACTTACCAAGTAACTCCGTGGTTTTTACAAATTGCTCTAACTCAAACATCCGGAAGTCATTGACAGTACCAGCCCCTTTCCATCGCATGTACTGCCCCGTACTGGTAGGTGAGAGATACTCGGCAATCCCTTCCGTAATCCACATCGGCCACTGTGAGGTCCTGGTCTGTGCGCCAATATTATGAAGTAGTTGATGAACGCCTTCATGTGCAATCGTGTTGATTTTCTGCTTGATAGCCAATTCGGGTTTGATCTCCGACAGTTTTGACTCCTCATACATCACGACGCGATTGGTCAGCGTATGGTAATAGGCGACAATCCCCGGCGGCGTCTCTCGATATCGTTGAAATTCAGCCTCGGTGCGAAACATGACTACAACCAATGGGACTTCCGGTTCATGCACTTGCATATCGAGGTTTTTCATATATCCGAGGATACCGGGCGCCATCTTTTCCAGAATTTGACTTGTTGATTGGGCAAACGCTTCACTGGTGTTGTAAACATAGACGTAACGGCCACTTTTTCGCACCTGAAATCCAGCGAATAGCTGTTGCTGGAGCATTTTCCCGAGTTGCCCCTTATCGGCACCAACGAAAGGTTTGTCTGAAACTGGTGCCTCGGAGATCGCCCGACCTACTAACTGGCCGTCCGGCAGCAACACAACATGGTAATCCCCAAGAGTCACATGTACCTTCCCGATGACAGGATTACCGAATTCATCGACTGTCGAAACATGTTGCCCGCGGGCGGATACTACCGTACCAGGAGGGATATTCAAGCCATACGAGCGTAAATCCAAGAGTTTCCCAACGGGCTGGGCAACCACAATGCTCGCTGTGAAAAGCAAAATCAACAATGTTTTATGTAATCGAATCATGCTTGCGTAGATTAAAGCACTTTATGCCGTATTGCATCCCTGATCTGTTAATTTAATCGAATTTGGGGCTAGTTAATGTGATTCCAAAGAACCCATGACAGCCCACAAAATCGCCAAATCCGGAGAATTCTGCCCCTGACTTGCCCAGTAAGTACATATTTCCCATGTTCACACCGAAACGTAATGGGTACAAACTGGTTAAATCTTATTATTAGAAGACATAATGCTTGAGGCAACTATTACCTATAAGCCCTACGACCGTCCCGCAATCCAGTTTCTTGGATATGCAACGTGGATAAGGTCGAAAAGGGAGAAGTGCTGTATTGATGGCTACAGGACTATGGGTACCCTCATTTTGCCATCAACTAATCGTTTATTCCGTAACGGACACCCTCCAAATGATCATTCGAAATTCAGGTTCACTCCTTAAATCGATCCTCGTTCTAGCCGCTATTTTGGTTTTTGCTCCTGCCAGTCAGGCCGCTGAATTCACGCCGAATTTAGGCGTATTGGAAATCCTGGCCAATCCGGCAACTCAGAGCCAAACGGGCCTCTCACCTAAGCTAACTGCAAAGTTTCAGAAACTCAAAGCTCAGCGTCTCGAAATCTTTCACTCGCTCTATGGTGAGAATTCAAAGACCGAGCAGGAAGTTGTGACGCAGGAATTTCGCCGAGCCTCAGAGCAACTGGCTTTAAGTCTGTTAACAGTAAGTCAACGCACCAAGGTAAATCGTCTCCAATTCCAAAAAGAGGGCCTCGCATCCCTACTGAAACCCGAAGTACGCACTGCGATCAGCATTTCCGACAAGCAAGCTGTGGCAATCCGTGCTCACGTCAAACACCGTGATGAATTATCCGGTAATGCCACGGAAGCAGAGGCGGCTCGTCTCCGTACCCTGACCGAACGAAAGCTGTATGCAATCCTCAACGAAAACCAACAGCAGGATTGGAATCGCTTGACCGGAATGGACGAGAAATATATCGCGATCCTGCAGGACACACCCGCTGCCACGCCAGCAGAGTCTGAAAACCCAACCGAAAAGCCAGCTGAGCCTGCGACAAAAGCTCCCGAAGAAGCTCCTGCCGACCCTGAAACGCCAACCGCTGAAGAGCCGTCAGCAGACACTCCTAAAGAAGAACCATCCAGCGAAGATCCCTCAAGTGAAGAACCTGCGGATGCTCCCGAGGACAAACCTACAACGGAAGATACGCCAGCAGCCGAACCAACAGAAGATCCGGCTGACTCTAACGACCCAAACACTGCGGATCCTACTGAAACTCCGACCGTTACACCAGAGGAACCCGCGACTCCATCGAATAACAGTGATTCCATGCTGAATGAGTTTGGTGAAATTGAAGTGCGTTTCGCTTTCAATTACACCCCATGGGGTGATGTCATTGAGTGGTTTGCTGAATTGAATGAATTATCTCTTCAAATGGACGCCACTCCAGAGGGCAGCTTCAATTATTCAGATCCACGTTATTACAGCCCAGCCAAAGCAATGGACCTGATGAATGGTGTTTTGCTAACTCGTGGCTACACCCTGGTACGACGCAATCAGATGCTGCTGGTCGTCAATTTGGAAGATGGAGTGCCAGACGTTTTAGTGGAGTATGTCCCCCTCGAAGACCTGGACTCGCGTGGTGAATACGAACTGGTGAAAACGCTATTTCAATTGG
>CALKCC010000315.1 GCA_938082855.1 uncultured Pirellulaceae bacterium
ATTTGCTTGGTATAGACCATGAACGGCTGACATATCGTTATGCAGGCCGTGATTTTAGATTGACTGATGTTGGAGGTAAGGTGGCTCAGGCCATCCTTGCGTAGCTAGATAAAATTGACGAAAGAGGGTGTGGAAATGAAAAATCGGTTCGTTGTAATGACTTTATTTTTATTGGTTGCGATAGGGAGTACCTATGGTGAGGAACTGTATCAAGTCAAAGTGCTCACAAAGGCAGGGGAATTCACCGGTGGAATTGAGGGGCCCGCTGCTGATAACCAAGGCAATGTTTATGCGGTCAATTTCAGTGAGCAGGGGACCATTGGTTTCGTGGACGGTAAGGGGCAGGGTAAAGTAGCCCATCGACTGCCAGAGGGATCTGTTGGAAATGGCATCCGCTTTGATCGAGCTGGGAATATGTTCATCGCGGATTACCCGCAGCACAATGTGTTAAAAGTTGATGCTAAGACAGGTGAGTTGTCTGTGTTTGCTCATGAAGCAAAAATGAATCAGCCTAATGACTTAGCGATAGACGCTGATGGCAATCTCTATGCGAGCGATCCAAATTGGGGAGCAAGTACCGGACAAATATGGCGAATTTCTAATCAAGGCAAAGTCTCGCTTTTGTGCGGCAATATGGGAACGACCAACGGAATCGAAGTGAGTCCGGACGGCAAGAAGTTGTATGTCAACGAATCCGTTCAGCGTAATGTGTGGCAGTTTGATCTGTCCAAGGATGGGAAGATTTCCAATCAACAACTACTACGCAAGTTTGAAGATCATGGATTCGATGGGATGCGTTGCGACGTGAAAGGCAATCTGTATGTGACGCGTCACGGTAAGGGGACTGTAGTGATCTTAAGCCCTAAGGGGAAAATCTTACAGGAGATTGATGTCCTTGGAAAACATCCCACCAACCTTGCATTCGGTGGTAAGGATGGGAAGACGGTTTACGTCACGGAAGCCGAGCAGAAAAGGATTGTTACTTTTCGCGTGAAATTTGCGGGTGCCACCTGGTCAAAGAACTATGCAAAGTAAATTGGCTTTGCATGGGAGAGTGCGCGGTCAATTGGCATTTTAATTTTGAAGAGGGGGATAACACATGATCCCCCAATCTTCTTCTAGGCCGTTGTCGAACATAATGCCGCATAGGGTGTTGAGTAGTTCTTCGAGCATGATATTGCAGTCATTCACATTCTCTCGATTGAGGTGGCTTTGATAAGTAGCGGCTCCGTGCACTAGTTGGCACCGGATCAAATAGATCCGTTCCAGAAGCTCGTCAAATATCTTTGTCCACTCTTTTTGTTGTCGCCACTGTTGATATTTGGTTACGTAGTGGTCTTTCGCTTCATGGTTCGCAATGACGTGCTCTCTCCATAAACGCGGATTCAGGTATTTGTTGGCGAACATGTTGCGAATCCGCGTTTGCTGCCGTCTGAGGATAAATGGGAGTCGTTCTTTATGGTCCATGTCCATAATACGGTCGGCAAAAACTCGCCAGGATTCTCTCTCTGATAACGGCTGTTTATCATGTAGGTCCCACTGCCCGTAAAGAGCGTTGAATGCCATCCAGCGACAGAGGAGTGAAATGTCCAAGTCGTCGCCATCACATTGGTCTGCTCGGTTTAACCAGCTCAAGGCACGATGGATGCGTATGGTGGTTTGGTTTGTTATTTTGCCTTTGATGGCCTCCCATTTCTGATTCAATTCTGGCAGGGTTGTTAATTCAGACATAGCATAACCACAAGTCAATGGATCGAGGTATCAAGTGGACAATTGCATATGGATAAAGTGACGCGGTTCTGATGATGACGCGTGCTATCCACAGCTAGGATTTAGTATAGCTGTGGATGCCGTCGTCTTTAGCAATCCATCAACCGTCCCTGATGGGTTATGTTCGTACTCCTTTCTGCTGAAGAAACATTCCGCTTAGAGGCTGACCCCTAGATGGACAAGCCGCTTATCAAGCGTGAGATATGCCCCAGAAAATTGCGATCCATCAAAACGTTGCTCGGTTCCACTGCAAACCGCTGCTACCTGTTCTAGGTGTGTGGTATGCATGAGCCGGATTAAGGAATGGAGGTGCTTAGGCCTGTTTACGTCGAACTGGCGATTCTTTGATACGCTTTCGGATTTTTGTTTTCGGCGGCTTGTGAGTAATTGAGCTTCCACCGCCGCGGAATCCACCATGCGGTCCCATGCCTGGCGACACAGCTTGGGAGTCCCAAACAGGTCGACGGATACGACACGGCCATCGATTGCGAGGATCCAGCCATTGGCGTCGTTGGGGCATTCCAATCTTTGCGGAACGGGCTGCTTTTTGCGAGATTCTTCAAATACCTCCTCCATTGCCTGCGTGTCTGAATAAACACCTGCACAGGATGCAAATTCCTGGACTTCATTCCAAACCATGGTTTGATTAGATTCGTGGGCCTGTTGTCCGTGAGACGCTTGTCTGGCGTGTTTCTTAGATTCGGCCAATCGTCGCCTAAGTGTAGGAGCTGCATGGAAATTGCTGGAACTGAAGTTTTTAGAAACATGTTGCCAACGTCCTTGTTCAACACAGGACACAGGGATTTCACTTACGCTGTTTGGCTTTAGTAAGACCGTTGAATTGCAAATTCGGTTTTGCTTAGCTCCTAGTAGTTGATCACCTTCAATCAGGAGAACAAAAAACTTTGTTCGGTTCTCAGCTCGAAGTCGTGGGACGGAGCCCTGTTGTCCAACTTCAGTGATCACCACCTTACCTTTGGTTAACTGGCGATGCCCGAGTTTTACAGCGGGTTTCTTGCGGAGTAGCTTACTGCTCTTAAGCGGCACAACAGTTAACGCTCCGGCTTTGAGTATCTTTCCAAACTTGATTTTCTTGGGGAGGGACGGTGGTGTACGATGCGTGCCAGTGGAGTAGACATCGTCAGACGAGTGGCGTTCTCGAGACCGTGACGATCGACCGAGAGAGTGCCTTTGGTCTGGTTCGTTGGTGGACTGTTTTTTGGGTGGTTGGGTCATTGATTGTGCTCCTGTGAAGTTAAAGCAGTTTTGTTGCTAGCCCAGCGGCTAACCGAGTGATGTTGTGGTGGTTGGATGCGTCACTACTGTGTTTGGAACAGTTGCCCTTGAGTAGTGCCTTCACAGAGGTAAGACCTAAATTTGGGCGTGCGTCCGGAAGAAAATGGAAAAAAGAGGAAAATAGTTTGCGGAGCTATGTTTGTGCCTGATTAAATGGGGCATGGCATGAAGCGACGGGGAATATAAATCGTGTCAGAGTATTAGTGTCTAGCTGAAGAGGATTCCGTTGGGAATCTACTCAGTTACGAGTAAGACGGAGAATAGCCTGTGGCCAATCAAATTCTGAGAGATGCTCGAGGTCGGGTGCTAGGGATGATCGAAACAAAAACTAGTGGCGTTCAAGATGTGCGGGATGCTAACGGTCGCTACTTGGGGAGTTATGATCCCGACACAAACATTACAAGAGATGAACGTGGTCGCGCCATCGGCACAGGAAACTTATTGGGGACGCTGCTCCGATAAGCCTCAAGCAAATAAGAGCTCTATTGATAATCCCGTCTAAGAAGGTGACCTGTAGGTCAGTCGGAGCACAGTGCTGCGCTGTGGTTCAGTGATCAAATGCTTGGACGTACCAAAACTTTCTAAAAATAGCCAGATTTCTCCGGACGCTAGCCTCTATTTGGCTCTTACCTATGTAGAGGGCCACCTCAATCAATGCCAAGCGGTCTGATTGCTTGCTTCGGCACCAAAATACGATCACTCAATTGCAGAGCTTGGCAGGCAGGCAGATACGGATTTATAGAGTCAGTTATATAGACCGTAAGCTGAGCAAGAAAAGGCATTTAAAAGACTGAGGCACAAGAACAGAAAGAACAAGAGAGAACAAGAGAGAGGAAAATGATATGTGGATATTTACACAAGACGGATTCTTAAGTGTGGTTGAACACCGAGATGATTCCGAGTGTCTGATCGTCCGGTCGCGGGCAAGAGATGACTTAGAGAGGATGGCCCATTTTGCCGGCCAGGAAATCATCGTGATGCCGGATGCGGATTACCGTTTTCGAGTGGAAGTGCCCCGAGCTGTGTTTGGAGCCTTCATGCGTGAGCAAGTTATGGACATTGATTATCCGAATTTTAAGGGGAGGTTACATGAGCGGAATCGTTCGGTGATCGGAATTGAGCGCGAGCAATTTGCCTATCGAGTTTGGCAGTCCGGATGCGAATACCAATATCAGGTCAATTTGCTGGCACCAGTGGACGCGCCTTCACGGGAGTCACCACGTCTGTCTAATCGCAAGGTGAGCTATCGGTGATTCCTAGAGGGATACGGCTGGGACGTTCTACTTAAAGTGAACGTTGACATCGACGATCGACTTCACCAGCCATTTGCCGTCCTGATAAGTCGTGGCGCGAATGGTAACTGGAATCGTTCCACGCAGACGAGCATCGGCAGTCGTGTTGATTGCCAACGCGTGTTGATGTTGGCTGGAACTTAGAACCACCGGTTCACAGTGAATCAGATCCTGTAATGCTTCAGGTAACTCGAGATCTAACCGTACGTCAGTTTGAAGTTTGGGACTACGTAGAATATTGGCTGGGACACTGAAACTATCTCCCGCTCGGATCGTGATTTCTTCGGCCGAGTGGTTTAGTTTCAACAACGCACCCTCCATGATCATGGTGATGCGAGCATCAGAGTTCTTACCAATATGTCGAACGTTTCCTTTGGGGTCGGTGACTTCGCCGTAACCGTAGACGACCATCCTGGTTGTGCGATCCGTCGTTAACCACTCAGGCATGAAGCATGGATAGAAGACTTCACGCTGGCCGGCTGGCACTTCCAGGATTGGTCCCGTGATTCCCATGCGATGCCGAGACTGCTTGGCTGCCATGACAAAACGAACGGTTCCGATGTAACCTTCATTGCGATTCAGGATGTAAGGAGCTGGATAGGTCGTGCCACGTGAAACGACTCGTTGTCGATTCTTGTCGATTAGATTCAATTCAAAAGGAGCAGGCATGGTTAAGGCTAAAAGAATGGCCTCTGTCTTTTCACGGGCAGGGTCGCGAACTGCCAGATTTCCTGTGGTTGGACCGGTGGCGACGACGGACAAAGCAGGCAAGCCTGTTTCTTCATTAGCTGCGGAATTGCCTATGATGCGGATCGGCGCGGCAGTCGTCGCGGTATCAGCGGCAACTTCGAGGATGAGATTGCCTTTGGCTTGGCCCGCTTTGATGATCACAGGTTCGGCCGGGAGTGTTACGCCCGCTGGTAAACCCTCAGCAGTTAATGTGATATCCGACTTAAATCCTGCTACAGCGGCGACGGTGACGGGAATAGTGAGTTTTGTACCGAGATCCGCCTTTAGGGTCTGGCTAACCGATAACGAAAACCCAGGAGCTTCCTCGCTTACAGTCCACTCATATCGGCGATCGTCGCCGTCCGTGGAGTAACCCTCAACCTTAGCCGTGACTGTCATATCCTCTTTAGGAGTAAACCGAACTAATGCGTCGACGGTTGCGGGACTGGCGTCATCATTCTTAACCAAAGAGTTTCCTTCGGCATCCAATAATTCAATCTGCAAGTCAAGGTCTGCCCCAATCGCCTGACTTCGCGCCTCAAATCGGTAATGCTTACCAGCGGTGAGTTGTTGCTGATGCTCGGCAGCACCATTTTCGGCGAGCACTAATGATCCTTCGCTCGTCCCCGCCTCGGCATTCGTGGAAATCGCCAGTCGATATACAAAATGCGCGGCCCCTCGAAAATCAGCTTCGTGCACAATGACTTTGTATGTCTGACCGGCTTTTGCAGCAAAAGCGATTTTCAGATCACGGCCTTCCGTATCGACTTCATCCACAAGTTGCTGGCCGTCGGTGGAAAATACCTGAACGGCTAAGTTGAGATCACTTCCTAAACGCCGTGCAAACGCATCGATTGTAATCTGTGTGTCGGATGGTGAAGTTACGAGATAGGAGTCCTTTTCGGTTAGTCGCGACAATCGCCCAGAGATCCCAATCGGTAACTCCTGAATGGGCATTGGCATGTCACGAAATCGCGATTCGGTAACTTCGAGATGCGAGCTAACGAAAAACGTTGCTGTTCCAGTCGCTCCATTGGCATTCGCCAATTGCCAACGAACCAGCCCCGTCGGATGATCTCCTGGCACTTGAACGGTGGAAGGGAATTCGCGAGGGAGAGGCAATGCGCCCATGAAGATGCGTGGACCTTCCCAGTAAGGCCGAGGAGGGACGAGGTGCTTTCCTAAATCTCCTGTGATTTTCAGAACGGCAGGTGAGTCATGGACAAAAACCTGCATGTCGGGAGTTAAGTCGAAGCCACCAAGCTGGACGTTCGTGGTTTTGCCCCGTTGGACTGCTGGTGGATATAAATAGCCCAACGTCGGAGCCTGCGCCTGAGCGATACTCGTGACAAAACAAGCGACTATAGCGAGCAGTGATTTCAAGTGGCGATTCATTGATTCAGTACGAAACCGTGAAGGTATAAAACAGGCAATGACTAAGCCAATAACTCAGTGATCATCGAGCCGCCATTGACCAGGGGAACAGGGCGGCCTAACGGAGTTTCATAAATCTTGCCAGGATTCACGCCCATCAAACTCAGAATGGTATGAAGTAGGTCTTGGATGCTATAAGGTGTGGTGGTGGGGTAACTGGCAGTTTTGTCACTCGCTCCGATCACCATTCCGGATTTCGTTCCACCTCCAGCGAAAATAACAGTTTGGCACATGGACCAGTGGTCTCGGCCTGCATCTTTGTTGATTCGAGGTGTTCTGCCCATTTCGCCCATCATGACGACGAGTGTGTCTTCTAACATTCCTCGTTGTTCGAGATCTTCAATTAAAGCGCTAAGTGCTTGGTCGGTAGGCGGTACTAATGCCTTTTCGTGTCCCGTGAAATTATCTACATGAGTATCCCAACTACCGTGCGATATACCGATGAAGCGAGAGCCAGCTTCGACAAGTCGTCGGGCTAAGAGGCTGCATTGGCCAATGGACGTCATTCCATACCGTTCACGAACGCTTTCCTTTTCGTCCTGAAGTTTGAATGCCTTTTTGGCTTCGGGGCTGGTGACCAATTCCAACGCTTTTTCATAGTAGGTCTGCATGGTAGCCGCTTTGCCACCACTCTTCTTTCCTGCTCCCAGAGAGTCGGCTCCTTGGAGCAAGCGTTTACGCCGATCGAATCTTTGAGGATTGATACCTTTGGCAACATTTAGATCGCGGACTTCAAAGGTAGGTTCAACAGGGTCTGTTTCAATAGTGAATGGAGCATATTGTGCCCCAAAATAACCTGGTCCGCCGGGACCAAGTGGTTCTGGCACTTCAATGTAGGGCGGGACTGCACCCCTGTGCCCAAGTTCCTTCGAAATGATCGAGCCGATTGAAGGGTATAGTTCGTTAAAGGGAATCCCTTTGGCTTGGCCGTCCGGGAAATTTGGAGCATAGCCTGTGAGAACCCAGTGGCGACCTGTTTGATGTGCATTGTCGCCATGGCTGTGGCTACGCATGATCGTGTATTTGTCAGCGATCTTGCTGCAATACGGCATGATGTTGCCGATTTGAGTTCCTGGAACATTGGTCGAAATTGGATGGAATGGACCACGTATCTCAGCAGGGGCATCTGGTTTTAGATCCCACATGTCGATATGGCTAGGACCACCTTCGAGCATGATGAAAATACAAGACTTTGCCTTTGGGCTTGCCGCATTCGCTGCATTGGCCTGCAAATTCAGTAGTCCTGGGAGCGAAAGTCCGCCGAATAGGCCCGTGGCACCCACCGTTAACGCATCTCGACGAGATACCTTACTACAGTTTTTGCTTAGACGGCCGAAAGGAATCCTGAACATGTACATCGCTCCCAAAAATTAACTACAAACCAAAAGTTGATTCGATTACTTCATTGTACCACCTGTGGCCGAATGATACTGCGCAAAGCTTTGGCAAGTCCAGTTCACAAGGTGCTCGGTACCCCCCGTAAGAGCAGGGAAAAACGGTAAGGGTACAACTGCAGGAAGTAACGCAGTGGTTAGTGATTAAAGACGAATTCTCGTGAATTCAGTAATGCCCAGATGATATCCTCGATCGCTTCTTGCCTAGTGACACCAGTATCTGCAAACGCGGTCCGCATCAACACCAGTTCATCCTGATTAGGAAAGCGGTTAAAGGTGGTTAGGTAAAGCGTTTCAATGACTTCATCCTCAGAAAGTGATGACTGAGCTAATTGCCGCGCTCGGCCGTTACGATGTTGGATTTTGCTAATTGATTCCGGAGCATTCATTAGGTGTAATGCTTGCGCAATACTAGGCTCTGTTCCCCGTTCACATTCACAGACGCTAACCCGCTGTGGCTTACCGAACACTCGGAAAAAGTAGCTAGGCATTCGGTTGTCCCAAATCTCAATAGCTCGATATCCCTCTGGCCACCCGTTGAATTGTTCGGGGACATCGGTGACTTGTGATATGGCATCTAGAAGAACTTCTGCCGGCAGACTACGCCAAGCCGCGTGCGAAAAATTCTGTTGGTCCTGTTCGTTTGATTGGTTGGTAATGGGGGACAGTTGATATGTGGCACTGTTGAGAATCAGGGCGGTGAGTTTCTTAAGGTCGTAATCGTTTTCTTTTAGATAGTTTGTTAAGTAGTCCATTAAGGGTTCATTACTGGCAGGATTGGTTTCCCGAATGTCATCGATCGGGTCTACAAGTCCTTTGCCAAAATAATGAGCCCACAACCGGTTGACGATCATCGGCGCTAAGAAGGGGTTATTGCGATCAGTTATCCAGGTCGCCAGAGCGTCTCGGCGAGAAACTGGCAGGCGGGCTTCCGGTTCGATTTCGACCTCAAGTTCTACGGCAGGAGCTCCGAGGCCTGCATATGGAACGGCTTCACCCGTTCGTGGATGGGTGAGATTGTTTCCCCCATCGTCATAAATCTTAGTACCGGCTGACGGAAGCTTTTTGTTTTTCACTCCGGAGAAGAACCCGGCAAAAGCAAAGTAGTCCTTTTGGCCCCAGCGTTCGAATGGGTGTTGATGACATTGAGCACATTCAATTCGAACGCCGAGAAAGACTTGGCTAATACTGCGGGCAAGTTTTTCCGGATCGTTATGGACCAGATACATTGCCGCGGGAGACTCGCTATTTGTATTACCTCGGGCGGTCACGATTTCACTTACGAACTTGTCGTAGGGTAGATTGTTGGCAAATTGTGTTCGGAGCCAGCGCGTCATGGCGATGGTTCCGGGCGACTTAATAATCTCTCGATCCACTCTCAGAATATCGGCCCACTTCATGGCCCAGAAATCGGCGTATTCGGGTCGTTGGAGTAGTTGGTCGATTAATACCGATCGTTTTTGTGGTGAAGGATCGGTGAGAAACTTGCGAGCTTCGTCGGCTGTTGGCAGTGTTCCGATCACGTCTAAATAGGTTCGCCGCATAAAGGTAGCATCGTCGGCAACCGGGCTAGGTTCAATTCCCAAGGTTTGCAGACGTTTCCAGACTAATTGGTCGATTTGATTTTGCGCTTTGGGTGGGGTGAATTGAAAATCCTGAGGTAATCGCACTCGGGTAATTTCCACCTTACCTCGGTACCGAACCAGGATCGCTGCCTCGCCGGGCACGTCCTCAACATGTACCCAGCCATGTTCATCGGGCCGCGCTACTGCTTCCGCATTGGAGAAGAATTCGGCTTCGCGAGTTACACATCGGCGAGTGCCATCTGGAGCAACCGCGTAAACCTGGATTTGCAATCCGGAGTTGGCTTCGGCTTGAATTTCTTGTGGGTAAACTTCGAGCTTGGCAATGTCGTTCACGGTTGGAGCATCGAGCTGTGCGCCTTCACCGATCCATCGAGCGAGTTGCTTATACCACAAACCGCCATGGGGTACTTTACGGCCACCACCGTGGGGAATATGTCCAGTTGCCTTGCGTAGCAGGAGGCTCGATTCAGGCGCGGCGACATTAATGCGTCTTCCGCGTCCATGGC
>CALKCC010000316.1 GCA_938082855.1 uncultured Pirellulaceae bacterium
TACTTTGAGTTACTATTTGCCGGTACGTAAATTCAGTCGGAACCTCTGGGAATAACCGTGAAAAGCCTAAGCCGAGGACCAACGCTCCACCGAATCCAATCGGCCAATACCAAACTGAAAACCATGCTTCCTGAGTATACATCAGCACCAGAGTACCGACGGTCGCAATCAGGGCACTAATCAATACCCCTGGACCATTCGATCGCTTGTCAAACAACGCTAACAGGAATACCGCTAACAAGGGGCCCCCAAAGGCAGCAGTCAATTTCTTGCCTATATCGAACACATCGCCCATATCCCCCACCATACATGCCAGTCCTACTGCAAGAACTCCCACCACGACCAAAGTGAATCGGATAAACGTCAACTCTTCTTTCTCTGAGCGAGGCTTGCGTGAAGGGAGGAGACGATCTCGAAAGTCAACAACCACCGCAGTTGTTACTGAATGAATCCCCGAATCAATACTCGACATAATCGCCGCCATTAAGGCTGCCAAAAACAACCCTGCTAGACCTGGTGGAAAATGCACTCGAACAAACTCTGGCATCGCCCGATCGGCAGCTTTCGGTTCAGCCTCGACGATCTGTTGAATCGTGGGCAGCGAGACCGCTTCCAGTTTCTCAATAGCTTCGGGGCTTTCAACGACGCTGGCTAATTCCAGCGGGTTATTTCCAAAGTAAGTGTATAGCCCAACACCAATCGCCAGCAGTCCGGGAATTACAATCCACATTCCCGCCAGATTGAGCCGGGCTCCGCGTTTAATATTGTGTTCATCACTGCCAGCAAGATAGCGTTGGACTGCTACCTGATCGACGCCAAAGGCGGATACCGATTCCAAAAACACTCCGATCAGAATCGCCCAGCTCCCATACTTGAGGCTCATCGATAATTCGAAATCGACAATCGTTCCCGCTCTACCGTCAAAGTAGTTGCTCACGATTTCTGCGACCGTCGCATTGGACTTACTGAGGATTAGCACCAAGGCTGCTAATATGGTGAGCGCAAAGATAAAAAACTGGATCACATCAGTCCACATTACCGCCCGTAATCCGCCCAGCATCGTATAGCCGATCGAGATGATCCCCAGACCGATAATGATGACCGTTTCATCAATTCCGGAAACCTGCCTAACCACAACCGACGCTGCGTAGGTAGCAGAAGCCATCCACCCAATTCGCAATAGTATGAATAACCCGGAAGCCACGGACCGGACCTTAACGTCATAGCGTTTCTCCAGATACTCGTACGCTGTCTCGACACGTAATCGAGCATAGACGGGAATGAAGATTTTGATGACAACCGGAGTCATCAACGCGAAGGCGACCAACGACAGTCCAATCTTCAAACTGTCACCTAAGGCTGCCGACGGATAGAACACGAAGCTGTTGGATGAAAACAGAGTCGCCATGACGCTCAGACCAACCGTCAGCCACCCCATAGATCCACCCGCGACGAAGAATTCTTCTCGATCCTGATTTCGACCGAAGTAGACTCCCAGCGAGATAATAAAGAGCAGGTAAACGACAACCGTAATAATATCGAGCGTGTGCATCTGGCCAATATAACGGATGCCAGAGCGAAGATGGGCGCGAACTTAGTCGAGCGAGACAGAAACCAGCTTCATCGCCTTGCAAAGACGTTTCTTACACTCGGCCACACGTCCACACTTGCGACATTCATGCGTCGCATTCAAGGAAGCCATAAAAGAAGACTTTTTCGACACCTTCTTAAACTTCTTCGATTTACAGTATGATTTGGCCATTGAATTCTCTGATTCCTAGAGTTCCCCCAGTCGCCCTTATTGCAACTGAGTCTCATTATCTTGACACATTTCCCCCTAAAAGTCAACAACGGCGACCAAAAAACACTGGTTTTATAGGTTCGATCCAAACTCGCTCGCTACTTTCTCATGTGAATAACAACTTAGAAATTGCTTCGGGAGCCGTCCCTAAATACGTTAAAATCACCTAAAAGATAAGTAACTACCCTGAATCCGAAGTATGTGATGATGTTCCGTCTGCCCCAATTTATAAGCTCTGGCCTACTGTTGCTGCTCTTTTCAGCGCCCGTCCTCGGTGAAGATCTAATTCTTGGTCATACAGTCGAAATTGAGTTTGGAGAGGATCGCGGACAATCCTTTGGCAACCTGTTTGAATTAATTGATGACGAGGGTAATGTCCTTGGAGGCGCTGGATTTCTAGATGTCTATAACACTCGTTTTCGCAACGATCGCTACAAACTTCAGTTTTACATCAAACCAATCAAGCAGACCGATCCTCTCATCTCACGACACCCTGTACCCGCGCGGCATACAGGACTGTTTATTTTTGATGAAGGTGAAACGATTTATGGCTGGGCAGATAATCGTCACACCTACGAATTCGATACCCAATCAAATGCATGGACAAAATCACAACGCTACGAAGCGGACCATCTGCCTAGCGGTTTTGGAGGCATGAAACTCGGAAACGGCTATCTAAGATTCCGTCGCTCAGGAGTCTACTTCAACGACAATCTCGCCGTCCGTTTACCTGCAAGCGGAAGAGTCTACAACTTTTATTATGCCGAGCACCATCTCTTCTTCTTCCACCAAGACCAGACCAATGACAAACAGTTCACCAAAATATATGCCGTTTCCTGGAAACCAGGCGACTCCGCTGTAGATGCGCTGACCAACTCTCCCACCATCACTTGCCGTTACCCACGTACCACTCCATTCTCATGGGGACAGCATCAGGGCCGGGTCATCACTGTGGGAAATTACGGAGGCATTTACACGTTTGTTGACGGAAAGTGGATAGAAGAATTGCAGGGTTCTGACCAAACAAGTTATCAAGTCTATGCCCACATGCACTTCAATGGCACAAGCTATATGGCACAGTATCCCACAGGCAATCTTTTCGCTTACGACAAAGGCCCTCCCAAACACCTTGCTAACTGGCCACCCAAGCTACCTCAAGTTTCACCTTCAGCCAGAGAAGCCATGTCTCTTGGGATCTATGGCGGCAAGATGTATGTAGGCGTTTGGCCGTGGGCCGAACTGTGGTCTATGGGTGCTGACGCGAACCAGTGGAACTACATCGCTCGAGGCTTCACACACCCTGAGCTGACAGACAAACAGGTCCATCCATATGAGAAACAGGCACTGGCTCAAGGTTTGGTGCAAAACCACTGGGGGCAACGTATTACTTCATTAGTTCCCCATGGCGATGCCCTCTATATTGCCACCTCTTCCAAAGGATCCGACCAGTGGACTCCAGACCGGGACTTCCTCCCCAAACACCAAGCAGACGAGTACGGCTCGCTGCTAAAGCTCACCTTACCGGGCTGCGTTACCACGACAATCGACTGGCAACCCACCCCCATAGACTTGCGATTCTACGTCTACCCGAATCGGATCGAAATCCGGCGAGGAAAAACTACACTCGGAAGTGCGGCGATCACTCGGGAAATGTACAATGGTGTCTTAAATTCCACACCGCGTCCTCAAACCGGGGTCTTCGGCCCGACCGCGTTAAAATCCATACGAATCCGTAGGTAAACTCATTGGCTCTTTCCATGCCTTCCTTGCAACTTCCAATTGCCGTCACGTTGCTATTGAGCACGCTCTGCTCTGTTGTCAGATCCGACTCTCCTGAATACCGAACGATTCAAGCTTTGGCTTCCAAGTATTGCTATGAGTGCCATTCCGAAGACGCGGGAACACGGGATTTAACATCACTGGTTTGGAATTTCGATGATCCACAGGCATTCACTCAGTGGGAAAAAGTCTTCGACAAAGTCGCTTCACTCCAAATGCCACCTGAAGACGTTGCCATGCCGGCCACTGCACGCCGGGACTTCCTCAACATTCTTGGGATGACGCTAACACAGCGAGACCGAGAGAAAGTTGACCGCTATGGCCGTGGCGCTATTCGGCGTTTAACTCGCAGTGAATTCCAGCAAAACCTTCGCGACTTACTTCAACTCCCCCATCTCGACATCAAGGATTTCCTCCCTGAAGACAGAGAATCGCATAATACGAATCGAGTCAGCGAAACGTTGGACATTTCACGAGTTCAGTTAGCTGCCTATCTGGAAGCCACCGATGCAGCACTACGTCAAGCGTCAGCTTCCGGTTTAATGCCACACGAGCCTACCAAAAGAAGATTCGAAGCGATCAACATGTTTCAATCTGCCGGAACGTTTGGGGGCACGGAGGCAATGTTCTTTGCCAAGGACAGTAAACGAGTTCCGCTCTCCGGTACGCAACTAAACGAAGTGCGAGCGGCCAAACCCCTGGACACTGATTATGAGCTCGCTATATTCCGCTCCGCTACATGGCCTTACTATGGTTACCCACAAGGTTTTGTGGCCAGTCAGGAGGGATTCTATAGAGTCAGATTCTCAGCACGAGCTGTCCTTCAGACTCCCCAATTCGAACTCGTTCCCGCCAAAGATTCCATTCCAATGACCTTTCGAGCGAGGAAGCGTTCCGGACCGGATGTATCGGGCGATGTCCGAGCCACTGGCGGCACCATGGATGTCCAACCAGAGACGGGGATCTTTGAAACCACCATCTTCCTGAAGCCAAATGAAACTTTCGAGTACAGCTTGCTCGGGCTTCCGCAGCCGAGAGCCATCAACCCACCTAACGCTCCGCTCTATTACGATTTCCCCCCCATGCCTGAGGACGGGCATCCGGGAATCGCATATCAATGGCTGGAACTTGAAGGCCCCATTGTGTCCGCTCAGTGGCCCCCAGATTCTCATGTCATGCTGTTTGGTGAATTGCCACTGAAAGCACGGGAAAAGGGAAGCCTGCCATTCCAACTCGCTTCAGATGATCCGAAGATGGATGCTCAAAAGCTGATCTACCGGTTCATTGAGCGAGCCCAGAGACGCCCTTTATCCAAAGCAGAAATACAACCTTTCGTGGACCTCACTAATAACGAATTGGACGCTGGCAATACGCTCGCTGAAGCACTAATCACCGGTTACAGCGCCTTCTTATGCTCAGGTCATTTCATCTACACGACTGACCCTACAACGTTAAAAAACCGCTCTTCCCAGGATTACCACCATGCTGTTGCTCAGCAGCTATCCCACTTCCTCAGCAATAGTCGTCCGTCACAGGAATTAACTCAGCTAGCTCAAAGCAGATCCCTGTTCAAAGCCGACGCCTTAGCCCAACAGACTGATATCCTCATAGACGCCAACACCTTTGACCACTTCTTAATTCCATTCACCCATCACTGGCTCGATTTGAAAGAGGTCTGGCGTGACGAATCTGATGATCGTCTGTATCCGGAATATCGTCTCAATGACTATCTCGTTCAGTCGCTCCAGGACGAGGCTTTTGCCACCTTCAAGCTAATGGTCCGTGACAACCTTCCGATTACCACACTGATCGATGCCGATTTCGTTTTGGTTAACGACGTTTTATCGGAACACTATGGGCTGGAGCCTCAGTCCGGCTCCCATTTGCGGAAAGTAGAATTAGCACCGGACAGCCCTTACGGAGGTCTGCTTACCACCGGAGCTATCATGAAGATAACGGCCAATGGAACGGCCACCTCGCCGATCCTTCGGGGAGCGTGGGTAATGGAACATCTACTTGGCACACCGCCTCCCCCGCCACCAGCCGACATCCCGGCTGCGGAACCCGACATTCGAGGAGCAACTTCCCTTAAGGAACAGCTGGCAAGACATGCAACCGATCAGGTCTGTTCTAAATGCCACGCTATGTTCGACCCACTCGGCTTCGCCCTAGAAAACTTTGACATCCTGGGTAAATGGCGGAGTCGCTACCGCAGTTTGGATACAGGCATGGAAATAGCCGGAATCGATCGAGCTGGGCACGCCTATAAGTACTATCAGGGACTCGAGATTGACAGCCAGGCGGAGTTACCGAGCGGCAAACAACTCGATGGCATTCATGATTTAAAACTACACCTTAAAGCGAACGCACGACAACTGGCCTACGCCTTGGCCACTCAGCTCGTTGTCTATTCAACCGGAACCCCCATACGATTCTCGGACCGAATAGAAATCGATAAGATCCTTGATCAGTGTGCAGACAGCGGCTATCGCACAAGAGACATATTCCACGCGGTTATTCAAAGCAGACTTTTTACAGGACAATCACGTGACTGATACTTCCCAGGCCTTTCACATCAATCGCCGCAGATTTCTCCAAGCAAGCGGTATCTCCATCGCATTGCCGTGGCTGGAAAGTCAGGCAATTGCATCGCCTCCGGCAAAGACGAAACGGATGCTGTTGATTTCCAATAACCTGGGAGTCCTTGATCGCTATTTCTTCCCCGAGAAATCTGGGGCGGACTATGAGGCTTCAAAGTACCTAGAACCTCTGCAGATTCACCGTCAGCAATTCACTGTCTTTAGTGGGTTATCCCACCCCTACGTCGAAGGTGGACACTCTACAGAAAACTGTTTCCTCACCGCTGCCAAACACCCAACCGGCAGTCAGTTTCGTAACACCATCTCACTAGATCAGTACGCCGCAGAATCTCTGGGCCGTCAGACGCGATTCCCAACACTCAATCTGGGCATTAACATTGACCGGGCAAACCGCAGCCTGTCCTGGACTCGTGACGGAGTACTGCTTCCTGCTATTGATAGTCCTTCTGCGTTGTTTCGATTGCTCTTCACCAACGGCACGGAGGCCGAGCGGCAGGCTGTCATTCAAACACTGAAACGTCAGGGGAGCATCCTGGACACGATTAATAGTGCCGCCAATTCACTCAACACTCGGCTTTCAAAAAACGACCGCCGTCGCCTGGAACAGTACTTCACGTCGATCCGTGAGTTGGAAAGACGGCTCTTGGATTCCGGCCAATGGGAATCGCGCCCCAAGCCGGTCGTCGATCAACCACCTCCGACGGACATTACAGACAGTGCCCGTTTTATTGAGAAATTCGACCAGATGCTGACCATGGCACGCCTGGCTCTTGAAACCGACTCCACTCGTATCGTTTCTCTCATGGTCGATGCCTTCGCAACCGGCGTCTATCATTACGAAGGTGATACGAAATCGATGACCGGCTATCACAATCTTAGTCATCACGGACAACGGGACGAGTATCTTCGCCAACTTGAGACAACTGACCTAAGACAGATGGCATTGCTCAGTAAGCAAATCTCAACCATGAAAGAGACTCGCATCCAAGACGATTCGATGTTGGATCAAACCATGTTGCTCTTCGGTAGCAATATGGGAAATGCAAACACGCACACCAACACCAATCTTCCGATCCTGCTTGCAGGCGGAGGCTTTAAGCACGGCCAACACTTAGCCTTCGATCGCGAACGCAACAGTCCGCTCAGCAACCTTTATGTATCCATGCTGCAAAACATGGGCATTGCCACCGACCAATTTGGGTCGAGCACGGGCCGACTCAATGGACTGAACTTTTAAGCCCTTGCTTTACGGTTGAGCAGGCTTCGGTGTCCATGTATAGAAATGATGAATCGTTTTGGAACGAAATTCTTCACCCGGTTTAAGTACGGTGGTGGGGAAGTTGGGTTTATTCGGAGTATCGGGGAAGTGTTGCGTTTCCAGACAGAGTGCCTGATTAGTGTTATACACGGCGCCATTTCTTCCCGGAGTTTCTTTCATATGAATCGAGGTATAGAACTGAACTCCAGGCTGGTCGGTTCTAACCGCCATGCCTCGCCCACTGGAACCTTCTGAAACGCGCGCCAGTAATATTGGCTTTTCCGGTCGCTCCATGGATAGTACGTAATTGTGGTC
The DNA here is from genome assembly GCA_938082855.1 of uncultured Pirellulaceae bacterium. Taxonomy (GTDB): domain Bacteria; phylum Planctomycetota; class Planctomycetia; order Pirellulales; family Pirellulaceae; genus UBA721. Next base: position 7,754 of record CALKCC010000316.1, read on the forward strand.
GTAGCGTCCCTCATCCACCTGCCGATCAATGCGAGCACCTTTTCGAAAATCAAACGGCGTTCCTTCAACAGACTTAACTTCTCCGGTAGGTACGCCGTGTTCATCTACCGGCAAGTAATGATCACAATAAAGCCGGACGAAGTGCTGATGCACATCACCGCTATCATGACCTGCGAGGTTGTAATACGAATGCTGAGTCAAATTGATATGTGTCGTCTTATCCGTGGTCGCATAATAATCCATGACTAAGTCATCATTGTCATTTAGTAAATACTTCATCCGAACAACCAGACGTCCAGGATACCCTTCCTCGCCATCCTGACTGACTAGCGTAAACGCCACTCCCACAGCACTTTCCTGTTTCACAATCTGGGCGTCCCATACACGGGCATTGAATCCGACCTCACCACCATGGAGATGATGGCCGCCTTCGAAATTAGCTGCCAGGGGATACTGCTTACCCTCCAACTCGAAACTTGCATTGGAAATCCGGTTAGCAAATCTTCCGACAACACAACCTGAAAAGATGGGATCTGATTCGTACCCACGGATGTCGTCATACCCAAGGACAATATCTGCCAATTTGCCGTCCCTATCTGGTGTCACTAACGAAGTCAGTGTCGCTCCATAGTTAATCAGCTTTACCGTGATGCCATTGCCATTCTGCAATGTGAATTCATGAACCTTTTCTCCCGCGGCGGTACGACCATAGGATTTCTTGGACACCTTTAAATTGGCGGCCTCCAATTGGGTGAAACTACAAGCTAGCAGTAATAGCAGCGATTTCATTACAACAGACTTCATGAATCATTCCTTCAGCGGTGGTTGGCGATTTAGTGGTTTAAGTAAGGATGTCCGTTAGTACGTGACCATGCACATCCGTCAGGCGGAAATCACGTCCTTGATACCTGTAAGTCAGCTTGGTGTGATCAATCCCCATCAGATGTAAGATCGTAGCATTCAAATCATGAATGTGCATCGTGCCTGGCGTCCAACTGTCTTTGTTTGGCTGAGGGTGTAGAGGATTTCCGTTTTCATCGGCGATGTTGTAACCATAGTCGTCCGTACGTCCATACGTAATCCCTGGCTTCACTCCCCCACCGGCCATCCAGGTTGTAAAACAGCGTGGATGATGGTCACGACCGTAGTTTTCACGAGCAAGGTTGCCCTGACAGTAAGGGGTCCGGCCGAATTCACCACCCCAAACAACCAATGTTTCGTCCAACATCCCCTGCTGTTTTAGGTCTTTAATCAAGGCAGCGGTCGCCTGATCAATATCCTTCGCTTGGGAACCATGCTCACCGGCAAGATTACCATGGGCATCCCAGCCTCGATGGAAGATCTGAATATTACGGACTCCGCGTTGAGCAAGACGGCGAGCCGTCAAACAACTGGCCGCAAAGGTACCAGGCGTCTTAACGTCTTCACCATACATCTCAAGTGTGGCCGCTGTCTCATCTGAAAAATCAACAAGTTCGGGAACAGAGGACTGCATACGGTAGGCCATCTCATGTTGCTTAATTCTGGATAGCACTTCAGGGTCACCGAATTGTTGAGCCTGTTGTTGATTAATCGCTGCCAAGGCATCCAATTGAGCCCGACGATCTGTGGCGGAGACTCCCGTTGGATTACTTAGAAACAATACCGGATCCCCCTGGCTCCGCATGAGGATCCCCTGATGGTCTGACGATAAAAACCCAGGTCCCCATAGCCGGTTAAACAGGCTCTGCTCGGGATGATTCGTTCTAGCGTGCATGACCACGTAGTGTGGTAGGTTTTCGTTTGCCGTTCCCAACCCATAACTCAGCCATGCACCTAAGCTTGGGCGGCCTGGAGTTTGAGCTCCTGTTTGGATATAGGTAATCGCAGGATCATGGTTAATAGCTTCAGTAAATGTGCTATACACCACACACAACTCTTTGGCCACGGTTGCTGTATGGGGCAACAGCTCACTAGTCCACAATCCGTCGGCATTATTATCCTGCTTCGTAAATTTATAACGACTCGGAGCGAGTGGGAATCCACTCTTTTGATTCGCCGTCATGCCGGTTACCCGTTGGCCGTCGCGAATTTCTGCTGGCAACTGCTCGCCAAATAGATCATTGAGTTTAGGTTTGTAGTCCCACAAATCGATATGACTGGGGCCGCCACTCATAAATAGATAAATCACACTTTTGGCTTTTGGCTGATGGTGCGGCAACCCAGCCAGACCACCATGACCTGACGGACCGGAAGGACCAGGCCGACCTGCGTTTAGCTCCGAGCCTATCAGGCCAGCCATTGCGGCTGTGCCTAGCCCGAGTGCTGTTTTGCCAAACAGATGGCGGCGGGTCATCATCAATTCAGATTCGCGTATTGGATTTACACTATTCATCGTCTAATTCGATTCTCTATAGGATTCTGGTTATCTCTGCCGAGATACCACCATTTGGTTTTCGTGTTACTTAGTAAAGTAAGATAGCCGGGTCACTGGCCAGCACAGCGACTACTGCCTGAGTCCAGGCTGCGTGTTCTGCCGGGTCCAGCGAATTATTTTGTTCTGCTTCTCCAATCGCAAGCAACGATTTTGCATCGTCCACTTGCGTTCCGTATCGTTGCTTCATGCTCCGAATTAGATTGAGGATCGCCCCCGATTCCGTCTCGCTAGCAGACCGACTGGTGAGTAATCGAAACAGTAAATCTACACGCTCGGAATCCTCACTAGCCTGTTCTAGCAATCGCTCCGCCAGCACTCGGCTCATTTCAATACGTTGAGTTTCATTAAGTAACCCCAGCGATTGTAAGGCAGTATTCGTACGTTGACGCTGCACACAACTCGACTCACGGTCAGGTGCATCGAACAATGTCATCATGGGGTGTGGACTCGTGCGTTTCCAATACACATAAAGGCTTCGGCGATACAACAACTCGCCCTTGTCACGCACATATTGTTTGGTATTACTTCCGGGGTGCGCCAACGCTTTCCACATTCCATCGGGTTGATAGGGCTTTACTCCTTCTCCTCCCATATGAGGACTCAACAACCCACTCGCCCACAAACCGATATCTCTCAGAACTTCTGCATCCAAGCGATAACTTGGCCCTCGAGCGAACAACCGGTTTTCAGGATCTTCAACGCTCTCACGCCAGGCAGAACTTTGCTTGAAGGTACGCGAATGAACCATCAAGCGAAGCATCGCCTTCAAGTCCCAACCGTTTTCTCTAAAATCCACCGCCAGCCAATCTAACAACTCCGGGTGAGTCGGCTGTTCTCCCTGGACCCCAAAATCTTCTGGTGTCCTTACCAACGGGTCACCGAAAACTCTGGCCCAAATTCTATTCACAATCACTCGTGACATAACCGGATGGTCATCCGCGGTGAGCCAGGCTGCAAGTCCCAAACGGTTCCGAGGAACATCCTCAGGGAAACTCCCCATGATGCTCAATACATCTGGTTCCAAGGCATCTCCCTGCGGCTGGTCATACTCTCCACGATGTAAGATCTTCGTCTCTCGGGGCGTGCCCAATTCCTTCGCCACCAAAGTGGTTGTATATCCCTTCGCGGAAGCATCGATCTCCATCTGAAGCTTACTTGCCTGCTGATGAATTTCGGCTTGAGCAAAAGCACTCGCGGGATCTAACACAAGCTTGAATCTTGCATCAACTGAGGCGTCCTTCCACACCTGCAATTGAGCGTCGTCGAGCTTGACTGCTTCACCAATTAGTTTCGCAGCCTCAGCTACGACTCTATCCTTTTCTTTCTCAAACTGTTTCCATTGGCTCCAAGCTGCCTGATCTTTGGGAGCATTGACAACAGGGGCATAGGTGTAGGAATTACCATCCATGGCACTTTCAGCCGTACTATTAAAGAAAGCCAATAGTTGGTAGTACTCGGCCTGCGTTATCGGATCGTATTTGTGTGTATGGCATCGGGAGCACGTCAGAGTCATTCCTAGCAAAACCGTCCCCAGGGTTTCGGTGCGATCAAAATTATTCTTCGCCTGAAATTCTGCCGGGATGGCTCCACCTTCGGCCGTACTGGGATTCATTCTGACAAACCCAGTTGCCACAAGCTGTTCCAGTGATGGCTCAGGCAGTAAATCTCCAGCGAGTTGCCACGTAATAAATTCGTCAAATGGCAAATTCTCGTTCATGGCTCCGACCACCCAATCGCGATAAGGATAGATCCCTCGGCGATTATCGAGATGGAGTCCGTGGGTATCCCCGTACCTGACCGCATCGAGCCAATAACGAGCCTGATGTTCTCCGTATCGCGAATTGGCCAATAGGCGTTCCACAAGGTTCTCATAGGCTTGGTCTGAATCATCTGCCAGATATTCATCCAACACGTCCAATTCTGGAGGGAGTCCGGTCAACACTAATGCAACCCGTCTGGCCAAGACATGCTTCTCAGCTTCTCGATTAAAACTAGCACCTGATTCCTTGAACCGGTCGGCAATGAATGCATCTATCACTTCATCACGACCAGCATTCTTCTTGGACACTGGCTTTGATTTCACGGGAGCGACAAAAGCCCAATGTTTCGCGTACCGTCCTCCCTGTCTGATCCAGGCAACCAACAACTCACGCTCATCCTCTGTAAGTTGTTTTTCGGCATCTTCCGGAGGCATCGGAGCGTCTTTCGACAACAGTCGTTCCAACGCAGCACTCTTCTTGGGCTTTTGCTGATCAATGGCTCGGTACCCTCCCCGGTCTACGGTCGCCAATGCTTCCGTATCCAATCGCAACATATCTGCGTCATTCGAGTCGGGGCCATGGCACACGAAGCACTTATTAGACAAAATCGGCAAAACATCGCGAGCGAAATCTACCTCGGCGTGGATTCCTTGCGTGCCGATCAACAATACCAGGCTGGCAATAACAGGCGTAACTGCTTTCATCTGTTTCAACTCAGGGCTAGAGATTTACTACCAATAGAATTCATACGTTTGAATGAGTTATTTTAATGGAACAGGCATGCGTTCGCACAGTAGCTTCCGAGTATTAGGCAATTCAATCCTCATAGCAGGAATCACCTAACAGAGTTAAACTGATACCATGCGATGCCGTGTTCCAGTTCTGATTATCCTGACTCTCATCCTGCCCACTTTTGGTTGGGCCGCCCCGGAATTCCAATCCATACAGCCACTGCTAAAAAGACATTGCCTGGAATGCCACAGTGGCGATAAACCCGCCGCCAAAATTGACTTCAGTGCTTACCGGACTCAAAAACAGGCTATGGCCGCCGATGACATCTGGGAACGTGTACACGAAGTAATTCAAGGAGGCACCATGCCTCCGGATTCCAATCCCCCCGTACCTGCTGAGCAGCGAAAGCAATTTGAGCACTGGTATGAACAGACGTTTCTTCAGGTGACAGAGATTGTGCCGGGACCATCCCCTTTACGACATCTAACCAGGCGGGAATACCAAAATTCTCTTGAAGACCTGCTGGGAATCCAATTAAACCAGGAACTCGCTAAAGACGGCTTTCGATTCATGAAGCCACCGCCTTCGATCGTAGAAAAGATGCTTCCTCCGGACCCTCCTGGAAGTTCTGGATTCCGTAATGATGCGGCGGTAAGTTCATTAGATCAGGCCAGCATTATTAAGATGCTTCAAATTGCCCGCTACAGCGTAGACCAGATCGATTCCTCTGACGCCGCCAAAGAGCTCGTATTCGGAAATGCAGAATCTGCCGAGGAGCTACTCAGGTCTTTTGTCACCAGAGCCTTTCGAAGATCGCCGCAAGAAAAGGACATCACACCTTACCTGGCAATTTATCGAGCAAGCCGTTCCAACGGGCATCCTCATGAGATTGCTATCAAGGATTCTTTGGTTGCCATCTTAACTTCACCAAACTTCCTCTATCGAATTGAAGGTGACGATTCATCAGCGACATCGATATACCAAGTCCACTCGTCCGAGTTGGCTGTTCGCCTAAGCTACTTCCTGTGGTCCTCAACTCCGGATGCCTCGTTATTACAGGCAGGGCTTAATGAAACTCTGCTACAGGCGGAAACTCTGGAGGCTCAGGTAGACCGCATGCTTCAGTCTCCGAAGCTGCGAGAGTTCTCACGCAATTTTGGCGGTCAGTGGCTAGGCTTCCATGAAGTTATCTCTGAGCAGGTAATCAGTACAGGAAACAACAATGTCGTCAAACAACGTCTGGCCATGTACGACGAAGCACTTATGTACTTTGAATACCTTGTCCGAGAGAACCGAAGCATCTTCGAATTGATCGACTCGCAAGAATCGTACATCAATAAAATGTTAGCCGGCGTGTACGGAATTAAGGGTTTTCAATCTCCTGTCTCAACCCGTCTTGCTGGACGGGAAGACGCCCCGGACCCTTTGATACGATGGCCTCACAATGATCCAAACCGAGGGGGCTTCCTCACGATGGCGGCCTCCATGGCGATCACCTCTGCCCCTCAACGAACGAGTCCAATTCGGCGTGGAGTCTGGGTGCTGGACAAAATTCTTGGAACACCTGTTCCCGATCCTCCTGCCGCAGTGCCTCCACTGGAAGATGCCCGCGTGCCGGGTCGGACTCTCAGCGTACGAGAACAGCTCGAGTTACATACCGCCAACGAAAGTTGTCGCAAATGCCACCAACATATCGATCCGTTAGGTTTGGGCCTTGAGAATTTCGGCCCCTTGGGACGATTTCGGCAAAACGGGGTGGATGCCACGGGAACATTGCCTACAGGCCAATCTTTTACTACCCCTGCGGAACTGAAAAAGATTCTGCTAACGCAATATGAAGAAGAAATCCGTAGTAATGTAACACGTCGGATGCTCTCCTACGCCCTGGGAAGACGATTACGTTATTATGACCAGCCTGTAGTGGACGACATTATTAGCCAGCTAAAAGACGGGGACGATCGTTTTCATGTCTTAGTGAAGGCGATCATTTCCAGCGTCCCCTTTCAATACCGATCGACAAATCAATAAACCAAATCGCGAAACCTACCGCTCCTATTTATAATAGAAGTCATGATGAAACAATCTTATCTAATCAATCGACGTCAGGTTCTTCGAGGGAGTGGTGCCGCTTTAGCATTACCTCTACTCGACATCATGTCTCCAGCGGTTCAGGCTAGTCCACAAACCAAACCTCCGATTCGGCTGGGAGTGCTATACAAAGGCAATGGAGTACATCCGCCATCCTGGGATATCAGTGGCACTGGCGAAACCGACTTTGAATTCTCCCCTTTGGTGAAACCTCTCGAGGAGATTCGCGACGATATCTTGTTCCTTTCCAATTTGGACCATCTAGAGGGTGGCTGGAGTCACCATAGTTGTGCTGTCGCTTTCCTTGGGGCGACTGGGTCCAATGGCCGAAACATCGATCGGCAACAACCGGAAACGATTGACCAGCTTATTGGCAGGCAGATCGGTAAGCAAACTCCACTTTCTAGCCTCGAATTGACGTGCGACGGTATCTTTCTACCGGAACCGGTCACCAGCTACATTTCGTTTGACCAACAAGGGCGTGCCGTTCCTCGAGAGAGCGATCCGCAAATCGTATTTGACCGAATGTTCCGTGGCATCAACAATGGCTCCAGCAAACGTCGGAACCTGAGCATACTCGATGCCGTACTGGAGGACGCCAATCGAATAAGTCGTCAGGCCAGCACCGACGACCAACGCAAACTCAAAGCGTATCTAGAAGCCGTTCGCAGTGTGGAAAAACAGATCCAGGACATGGACAACAAAGCTGCAGACGAACGCTTTAGGCCTACCTCTGATCCGCAATTAACCAGACCAGTGGTTTCCGAAAGCTTCCCGGCTCGTGTCAAAGCGCTTCTCGACATGATGGTATTAGCGTTCTGGACTGACACGACTCGCATGAGCTCCTTTCTCATGGCAAACTCAAGCAGCCGGATTGTGTTCGACTTCCTAGGTATAAATGAGGAGCATCATTACCTATCGCACTTCGTCCGAAATGCAGGAACGAAATACATCACACATTTCAACATGATTACCCAATGGCATGTTGAACAGTTTAAGTATTTAACTCAGCGGCTAGCCTCCATAGAAGAGGCCGGAGAACGTTTGCTTGACAATACCATGCTCATGTTTGGTTCGAGTATGAAACACGGGGATTATCACTCAGGACGCGATCTCCCCATCATTCTTTCCGGAGGTAAAAATGCCGGCATTAAGACGGGCCGCTGGCTGAAATATCCCGACGCACAACCCTATGGGAATCTCCTAGCGGGTCTGGCGGAACGCATGGGAGTCGACGCTACGGACTTCGGTTCATCGACAGCATCATTGGAAGGACTGAACCGGACAATGAATTACGACTTTGGCGTAAAGGACACTGGAAACTGGCTGGCCACAGCCAATGGCAAGACATTGGAATTCAGTGGTCTGGTTCGCCCGACTACCGACCTAGAAAAAACAAACGTCTACTTCATCAGACTCTCTGACGGCTCCGATGTAAAACTGGACGCCAGTTTCGGAAACCTCAATGGCAAACGCATTGACCATTATGTGGGTCGAGCGGCGAAAATCACAGGTCCATTCAAGCAAGTTGCTGGCCAATTTGTAGTCACCAACATTGATAGTATCGAATTGGCAAAATAAGGTTGATGTGGACCATCTGACTGCTGATTATTGGCTGTACGGCTATCGTTTCAGCAAATGAATCAGCAACTTTGTAGTTTAGAATATATCCATACCCTGTCCCTCAAACTGCTACATTCCAATGCTTCGTATCCTGCCATTCACCTGCCTGCTCCTTTCGATCATCTCTTTTGGTGTTACTAACGCCAACGAGCGTTCGCGTCCGACGCAGCCTGGCAAATTGATCACTCGGTATTGTGGCGACTGCCACGGACCTAAAGACCCCAAAGGGGAATTCAATTTATTGGCCCTGAATCAGGACATCGCTGGCGGAGTTGATGCAGATCACTGGCATGAAGTACTGAACCAATTGGCCACCGGTGAGATGCCTCCCGAAGATGCTGAACAGCTCTCGGATAAAGAGCGACAGCAACTAGTCACCTGGATTCGGTCAGAGCTCGACATCGCCGCTGAAAAGGCTCGTGCAACCGGCGGACAAGTCATCTTGCGCCGTCTCACGAAATACGAATACCAAAACACGATGCGAGATTTGATCGGCCTTCCAATTAACTACGCCAAAGATCTTCCACCGGAACCCAAATCCTTAAGTGGGTTCCTTAACAACGGACAAAACCTACTAATGAGTCCGGTGCAAATGGAAACCTACCTACAGGTAGCTAAGCGAGCCCTCGATCTGAGCTTTTCCAAACCATCATCGACGGAAGCTTACCGTTATTTCATAGAAGCGCAATCCGAACGTACGGAAGACCAAAAGAAGCAAGCGGCCGCCAGCAAAAAGGAAAATCCGGATCCATCCAAATTCCCTCCTAAGGGTTTATCCATGAAAGCAAGCCGAGTCAACGTTGGAGGAAAAGATGGACTGTTCGTTTTCCCTTTAAGTCAGGACGAATTTGCATTACGAAAAGCCAATCACGTGAGCTTTGACGGCGCACTGCTCGGCCCTACTTACCGACAACTCTACACCCTCGACAAATGGCCCACCCAAGGCGAAATGCTCATTCGAATACGCCTAGCCGCTGCCAATGGAACACCACACGTCACGATTGGCATGGGCTACCGCGCCAGTGGTGCTGTCCTCAATGTGAAGCCCATTGGAGAGACTTTAGTCAACGGTTCGACTGATCGCCCTCAGATTCTGGAATACCGAATTCGCATGGAAGAGGTCCCTGTCTTCTTGAGCGGCAAACCAAAGTTTCGCGGTGAGATGATTTCAGTGGTCAACAACTCAACGACTTCGGATGTTTTACTCGACAGCATCGAGGTCGTTTATCCCGCACCTTCTCTGGAGACTTCACACCCTGTTCTTGCAGAGCGAAAAGACGGCATGACCGACGGTGAATTTGCGGAAGCAACACTCCGTAAATTCGTGCCTCTTGCTTATCGCCGTCCTGTATCAGAGCAAGAGTTTCATGAATTAATGGCTCTCTATACCGAGTTGCAGCAACGTCGCCCCGACTCAATGGAAGCACTTCGAGACACATTAGCAGTCGTGCTCAGTTCCCCACACTTTCTTTACGTGACAGAACCACGCCTGGAGAGCGAATCACGGGAACTCAATGCCTATGAACTGGCTACTAGGTTATCCTATTTCCTCTGGAGCACGACTCCTGACGAACAACTTCGCCAGCAGGCTCACAGCGGTGAACTGCTTAAAGCAAGTGTATTGCAGCATGAAACAGAGCGGCTATTAAGTGACCAACGGATAGAGCAATTCGTTCGCAATTTCACCTATCAATGGCTAGACATGAGTGCTCTGGATCGCGTTGCTGTCGATCCGAACTTATTCAAGTTGTGGGATGCTGATTTAAAGAGAGACGTTGCTGAAGAAACTTTTGCTTTTGTAAACCACGTTTTGCAAAGCGACGTATCAGCTCTCTCCTTTCTCAAATCTGATTTTGTCATGCTTAATGACCGTATGGCAGAGTTCTACGGATTCGACGAAATTCAGGGTTCCAACTTCAGACCGGTCCCCAACACTGCCTTACCAATTCGCAGCGGCCTCATTGGTCAGGCCAGTTTCCTCACTGGCAACTCAACAGGAGTGGACTCTCATCCAATCAAACGTGGGGTGTGGATCACTCGACAGTTATTGAACGACCCTCCTCCACCGCCTCCACCAAATGTTCCTGAACTGGATGAATCACAACTTGAAGATGGCCTCTCGGTCGCCCAATTACTATCTGCACACCGGGACAACCCAGCCTGCAATGACTGTCACAAAAAGATAGATCCATGGGGAATCACCTTGGAAAACTTCAATGCCATCGGACAGTTTCGTGAAAAGGACGCCCACCAAAGCCCAATCGCTATTGATGTCACTCTTCCAAATGGAGGCCACGCCACTAATTCGATCACCATGCAGGAAATTCTGCTAGAGACAAAGAAGGAAGAGTTTGGCAGAGCCCTTGTGGAGAACCTTTTGACCTACTCGCTCGGTCGCGAGCTAGAATTCACTGATGCCAAAACGGTGGATCGCCTTAGCCAAGCCTTTATTCAGGATGGATATCGCCTAAAACCTCTCATAGTTCGCATTGTGACCGACGAAGCCTTCCGAATAAAATAATAGTAGCCGCTATTAGCCCCATAGAGACCATTACACATGACCACTAAATCCTGGCAGATCGATCGACGAACACTCCTCAAAGGAGCTGGTATTTCGCTGGCCTTGCCTCTTATGGAAGCGATGGCTTCTAAGGCGGACAAAACAGGCATTCCAAACCGATCCTGTTTTATGTTCTTCCCCAATGGGGTAAGCCTGCCACCTGAGTCGCACAAGGCACATGAGGATTGGCACTGGTTTCCTTCGGGCGACGGCCGCGACTACAAATTCACCAAGTCACTGGCTCCGCTTGCACCTCACCGAAATGAAATCAGCATCCTCCAGGGACTTAGTCACCCCCTAAGTCGAAAAATTGTCGGACATAACACAGCGGATGTTTTTCTTACCGGCGCTGATATCAGCGGCACCTACAACAATTCGATTTCTGTCGATCAAGTGATCGCGCGGGAAACTCAGAAACACACTCGAATTCCATCGTTGGTATTATCCAGCGACAATGGGATTGGGTACACAGCTAGAACAGGCACGCTTTCATTCAATAACTCCGGCCATCCCATTCCGGCAGATGCGGAACCTCGCCGAATTTTCAATCGTCTCTTTGGAACACCCGAAGGTGAAAGCCTCCCGGACCAACGCAGTCGACTGAAGAATAAAGGAAGCATGCTGGACTACCTGCTCGAGGACACATCAAAGCTGGCCCGAAAGCTAGGTAATTATGACAAACGAAAGCTCGACGAGTACCTCACTTCGATTCGAGAAGTTGAACAGCAGGTTGACCGTACCGAAGCCTGGCTTGAAGTCGCGAAACCACACGTCGACCCGATGAACGTCAATTTAATGGCAGGCACGGATGACCCGGCGGAGTTCATCCGTACGATCTACGACCTCATGGTGCTCGCGTTTCAAACTGATTCGACGCGCGTCGCCACTTACCAAATTGCCCGTGAAGACAGCCAAGGTGTGGGTGACAAATTCCCGCAAGCAATTGGGCTTGGTGGACACCATGGCCTTTCCCATGGAACGCGAAAGGAAAATGGCTATGAAAAGTGGGGACAGTATGATGAATTCCTGTCACAACAACTCAGCTATTTTCTCAGCAAACTAAAGTCCGTTGAGGAAGGTGATGCAACGCTACTCGACCGCACCATGATTCTTTATGGATGTGGGACTAGCACTACACACAACGCTAACAATTACCCCATTGTCCTAGCAGGTGGGGCAAAGTGCGGCTTTAATCACGGGGCAATGCATCGATTCACTGACGAGACTCCATTCGCGAACACTCACCTGACTATCGCTCAGAAGATGGGGCTCAAGATCAATCAGTTTGCCGATAGCACAGGAACACTTTCGAATTTGATTCTATAACCAATTTCAGTACTGAAATAACTGCAACCCAAAGCCATTGGGTCCGGAAGGAATACATCATGCGTCAAGCATTCGCCTATACCTTCACTTTTATTTTGCTCGCTCCTGCCTTTCTAACGGCAGCGACTCCCCAGGAGACGTTGCGATCGACCATCCAAAAGAGTATTCAGTTTGTAGAGGCCAAGGGAGTTTATTGGATTGAGTCTAAGAAATGCGTTTCCTGCCATCGCATAGGCAATATGATCTGGAGCCTTTCGGCGGCGAAACAGAAAGGACTGCAAGTAAGCGACCAACTTGACGAATGGATAGAATGGTCCAACACCGATGTGCAACGCAAGAAAGAAAATGGCAAAATCATCGGCCACCTCAATAAAACGGGTGTGGTCCAAATCATCCAGACGAATGCACTCGCCGGTACAGAGCAAACCAGTGAATTTACCAAGACGATCCTTCCACTCATCCTCCCTGATCAAAATGAAGACGGATCATGGAAACCGGGAGGACAATTACCGTCACAGAAGCGAGATAAGGCGGAGACCACTCAGGTTACCACCATGTGGATCGCGTTGGCTTTGCTCCAGAATACTCCAAATACTGAGCCTCCAAAACAGTTAACAAACGCTCTCGAATACATCCGGAACCTTCCAAATGGAAAGAGTGCAGAATGGTACGTTGTCCGTTCCTTGCTCGAAAGAGCACAAGGCAACGATGACCAGGCCGAGAGCCATATTGCAGCACTAGTCGCCGCACAGAAGGAAGATGGTGGTTGGGGATGGAATCTAGACGAAGCAAGTGATGCGTTAGCTACGGGAATGGCCCTTTACGCTCTGAGCAAAGCAAACTCCAGCAAGGACATCTCAGATTCGATTGCCAATGGGCAACAGTTTCTGGTTTCAACTCAGCGAGACGATGGAAGTTGGAAAGTCAATGGAACCAAGAGTAACAAACGAGACGCTCCCATCGAAACTTCGATTTACTGGGGAGCTACCTGGGCAGTGCTAGGACTGAGCGAAACACTTCCATAAAGTTCCCATGCAAATCCCGCTCCTTGTTCAACTCCTGACATTCCTTGCCTTCATTCCGTTTGTGAATGGCAATGACGATCCGTACGTGGTGGTTCTGGGAATCGCACAGGATGGCGGCTACCCTCATGCCGGGTGCAACAAGGAATGCTGTCGAGAGTTATTCAACGACCGTAAAACAGGTGCCATGGTTTCCTGCTTGGCAATTGTCGATCCTCAAACCAATCAGCGTTGGATCCTCGACTGCACTCCGGATTTTCCACAGCAGCTCGCAAATTTGAATCGACTCGCACCTCATGCAAAGGGGCACCCCTTGGTCGATGGTATATTTCTGACGCATGCTCATATCGGCCATTACAGTGGGATGATTCATTTAGGCCGCGAGGTAATTGGAGCTCGGTCCGTGCCCGTCTACACGATGCCGCGCATGAACAAATTCCTCAAAACGAACGGCCCTTGGAATCAATTGGTTCAATTACAGAATATTGACCTGAAGGACATGCAGGCCGATTCCGTTATCAAACTCAATGACCGTCTGGAAATCGTCCCGATTCTCGTTCCACATCGTGACGAATACTCAGAAACCGTAGGCTTTCGAATCCATGGTCCTCGAAAATCCGTGCTGTTTATTCCAGACATCGACAAGTGGAGCAAATGGAATCTCTACATTGAAGCACTGGTCGAGGAAGTTGAGCGTTCCTACATAGACGGAACTTTTTATAGTGAAACGGAGCTCCCCAATCGATCAATCGAGGAAATACCGCATCCTTTGATTGAAGAGTCCATTCAGAAGTTTATAAAAATGCCGGATAAGGTGCGCGACTCGATCCACTTCATTCACCTAAACCACACCAATCAGGCACTACGCAAAGGCACAGAAGCTCGGAAAACCCTCAATCGCTCCGGCATGCATGTTGCAAAAGAGCTCGACATCTTCAAGCTTTAGAGCAGTTCAGAGCGTACGTCCACAAATGCTTGGACGGCTCGAGCTAAATCTTCACTGCTATGACTGGCTGAAATTTGCGTACGAATCCGAGCCGTACCCTCTGGCACGACGGGGTACGAAAAGCCGATCACGTAAACCCCCTTGGCTAGCATGGCATCCGCAAAGCGAGTTGCCAGAGCCGCATCTCCGAGCATGACAGGAACAATCGGATGTTCACCAGGAAGAATATCAAACCCTTCGGCAGTCATGCGTTGACGAAACTCAACCGTATTCTGCTCGAGCTTATCTCTTAGCAGAGTCGATTCGGTGAGCAATTCAAGCGCCTTTAAGGATGCACCTACAATCGGCGGCGCCACTGAATTCGAAAACAGATATGGCCTCGAACGCTGACGTAAAAGCTCAATGATTTCTTTACGACCACTGGTATATCCGCCGGACGCGCCGCCTAGCGCCTTCCCCAGAGTCCCCGTGATCACATCGATCCGACCAAGGCAATCATGATATTCATGAGTTCCTCGTCCTTGCTTCCCCATAAAGCCGACACTGTGGGAATCATCCACCATGACCATCGCATCATATTTATCGGCCAGTTCACAGATATCTGGGAGCTTTGCTATGTATCCGTCCATCGAAAACACACCGTCGGTCGCAATCATGCGAAAACGAGCAGACGAAGCTGCTTTTAGTTGGGTTTCCAAATCTGACATGTCGCTATTGGGATATCGGAATCGGCTTGCCTTACACAACCGAACTCCATCAATGATGCTGGCATGGTTAAGTTGATCGCTGATGATCGCATCCTCTGGTCCGAGTAATGTTTCAAATAGACCACCATTTGCATCAAAACAGGATGTGTAGAGAATCGTATCCTCTGTTTGCAGGAACTCAGTAAGCCGTTGCTCGAGCGTGGTGTGAATCGCCTGTGTTCCACAGATAAATCGAACGCTCGAGAGGCCATATCCCCATCGATCGAGTGCTTCATGAGCCGCCTGTACAACCTCCGGATGATTCGCCAGGCCGAGATAGTTATTAGCACACATATTGAGTACCGGAGGCTCTTCACCAACCTGAATACTGGCTCCTTGTGCCGAGCTAATAACTCGTTCTGATTTATAAGTGCCTGCTTGCCGTATTGACTCAATCGTCTGAGCCACCGCTTCTCGCAACTGTTGCTTCATCTTAAACCCTTTGATTCACTACCTTCAGCCTACCGGTGTGGCTTTCATTTATTGCTCGGGAGTTGCCCAGTCCAGCAGTACCTTGCCGCTTTCACCACTTTGCATGACGGAGAATCCTTCTTCAAAGTCATCCACATCAAAACGATGGGTTAGGACCGGTGAAATGTCCAATCCTCCTTGCAGCAATACCGTCATCTTGTACCACGTCTCGTACATTTCCCTGCCGTAGATCCCTTTAATGGTCAGCATATTAAACACAACTTTATTCCAGTCGATGGCAATCGGTTCGGACGGGATACCGAGCATAGCAATTTTGCCACCATGAAACATGTTATCAAGCATCCCCGTAAATGCCGCCGGACTACCAGACATCTCCAATCCCACATCAAAGCCACCGGTCATTCCCACTTCACGCTGTACATCCTGTAACTTTTCATTCGCTACGTTAACAACGCGAGTGGCTCCCATCTTTTGTGCCAACTCAAGTCGGTAAGGATTGAGATCCGTTACGACGACATTCCTGGCGCCTGAAAATCGACAGACGGCAGCCGCCATGCAACCAATTGGCCCCGCTCCGGTAATCAACACATCTTCGCCGAGCACCGGAAACGACAAAGCCGTGTGAACTGCGTTTCCGAATGGATCAAATAAAGCTGCCATATCCAAGTCGATGGAAGCCGCATGTTTCCAGACATTGGTCATCGGAAGTGCTATATACTCAGCGAAAGCACCGGAGCGATTGACACCAATCCCTTTGGTATCGTTACACAGATGGCGACGACCGGCGAAACAGTTGCGGCATCGTCCACAAACCACGTGGCCCTCTCCCGACACAACATCTCCTGGTTGAAAGTCGGCGACATTACTCCCCACTTCAATGACCTGCCCAACAAATTCGTGACCGACGACCATCGGCACTGGAATCGTCTGGCGTGCCCAATCATCCCAATTGTAAATATGCAAATCGGTACCACAGATCCCTGTCCTATAGACCTTGATCAGGACGTCATTGATACCAACTTCCGGCATCTCAACATCTTCAAGCCAGAGTCCCGGTTCTGCGTGGCGTTTGACGAGTGCCTTCATCACAGCACTCCTTGAATTGATAGACTAATTCCTCGAATAACTCACGGAATCATAACGTTTCCAACTCAATAGTACATCTCTTTC
>CALKCC010000317.1 GCA_938082855.1 uncultured Pirellulaceae bacterium
AGCCTCGCTAAGGAAGTGCGGCATGAAATCAGGACTTTGGAACTTGATCGATGTTTTAGACCCAGAGTCATTCTGAAACCGGTGTTGCTGGTTTTGTTGGTCGCTGTTTCTTTAGGTGGCTTAATCGGTGCTCACCCTCAGCAAGCTGCGATTGCCGCTCAGCGTATCGTACTGCCGTGGACACAGAAACACTGGCCTCGCGAAGTCGAACTGCGTGTATTGGATTACCGCCCAAGAGTTGCCAGCGGGGGAAGTTACGAGATTGAAATTCGAAATCTAAACGGGCAATTGCCCAGTGATCTAGTACTTGAACTGCAGTGGGACGGATCGCATACAAGTGAGTTTATACCACTAGAATATGACTCATTGCTTGCCAGTTATAGGTTGACCAACGTATTACAGTCATTTCGCTTTCGTTTGAGCGGTGGAGATTTTCAGGATATCGGCTGGAATCAAGTTGAGTTAGTTCCTGCTCCAGTACTTCTTGACTCTGAATTGACAATACAGCCTCCGGCCTATACTGAGTTGGAAACAATCAGCGGAGATCAGCAATCAACGGCACTGGCTGGTAGCACTTTGTCATTTAGTGTGGTCTTAGATGAGTTGGTAAGTCAGGCAGATTTCATTTGGGATGTGGATGGCAACCATCAACGCTTTCCTTTGGAAATTGTTCGTCAGGATGAGTCATTTAGATTAGAACTTCGGGAAATGCTACTCGAATCCTCCGGTGCGTTCTGGGTTGAATTGCAGGATTCGGATGGCGTCGTATCTCAGACAAAGGAACTGTGGCAAATTGATGTAGTGGATGACCTCGCTCCCGTCGTGCAGCTTGACGATCCTGATCCTCAAGCTGTGCTAACTGCAACCGGGACTATCCCACTACGCGTCAAGGTAACGGATGATATACGAGTGTCGACAGTCGTTTGGTCGATCGGCTCATCTGAAACGCCAGCTCGTCATGAAATATTCAATATTGAATTGCAAGAGTTCAGGTATCTGGCTTCTCCGTTGCGTCCGTATGATGTCAATCGTGTTTTAGTACAGCATCAACCGGATGAGTTGGTTTTAGTTTGCCACCTTGATGTTAGTACTTTGCCTGAAGTGGCAGTTGGCACGGATTTTGTAATTCAAGTTAGTGCCGAGGATCAATTTGGTAACGTATCGGAGCCTCAGTCTATTACGTATCAGATTGTTTCGGATCGTGAATTGCGGGCTGAGTTGCAACAGCAATTGAGTCAGGTGCAAAGCCAATTCGGTCACGTTCAAAAGCTGTTACAGAATTTAAAAGCTACGGTACAACAGGTTAGTCACCCGGACTTATCAGCGAATTCCGAGATACGTAAATTACTAAATCAGATGGAAGTCCAGCGAGTCAATATTCATGACGAGTTTGAAGGAGCAGGGGAATCGATTAGGACTAGTTTGAAGCGTATTGAACAGGCACTCGACCTTGCTCGGGTTGAAGCTCCCTTAATTCATGAATCACGAGTTCGTTTGGGGCAGTTAGCGGACCAAATACGTGGTAAGCATCTGCCGGTAATTCAGACAGAAATGTTTCTGGCACGACAATCGTATGCCTCCAGCGAAGAAAACTGGAAGGCTACCTTGCCAACGCTAGAACAGGAAATCTCAGACGCGATAACAGCAATTGCTCAAGTGCTCGGGCAACAAACTCAATTGCAGTCTGAGGCTGAATTCGAAGTATTACTGAAAGCAGTGCTGCGACAACAATTGGAATTGCAGTCTCTTACGGTAGAGCGATTTGCGGAAGGTGTCTCCCGAACGGATGCTCAACCGTCTTTGGCAGTCAATGTTCTGGCAACAGAGCAGTTCGACTTGTCTAACGACGTCTTTCATTTGCTTGATAGATTCAGTGTCGATTTAGAGTACTCTTTGCCAACGGAAGTTCGAGTTGAATTGAGAGAAATCGTCACAGAGATGCGAGCCGTGGCATTACAACTTCGACAAAATCAGCTAGCTAGTGCATCGGATGGCCAGGCTCAAATCATCGAGCGAGTACGACATGTATTCAGTGTACTGGGGCTTGAAGCTCAAGAAGACAAAGAAACCAAAGACCGGCAAAGGCGAGAAGTAACCGAACGATTGAAATCGTTGCATCGTCAGCAGCTTGCTTTACTACAATCGGATCGTGAGGACAGTCGGCTGATAGCGGAGCAACAACGCCGATTGTCCGGTCTGTCCAGAGAGCTTGCGACTCAAACCGTGTTGCCCACGCTGGTGCAGATTGGATTGAAGGATTTAGCATCCATTCAGATGGCATTGGCCGATGAATTTGAGAAACAGGAACCATCCACTGTCACTCAGGAGAAGGATTGCATTGAATTATTGGAAACCATAATTGGTGTGACTGCCCAGTCTACTGATATGGCTTCCAATTCGGACGAAGCATCTGGTGCCGGAACATCGAATGCTCAGAATCTAGCCTTGATTGCATTCCTGCAACAGCGGTTACATAAGAGCCTCAATCCACTACTCTCCAAAACCACACTGGATAGTGAGGAACAGCAGTTCTTCTCAGAGCTACTGGGGAGACAACAACAGATCATCCGTGCCGTCGAGTCCTTGCAGCAATCAGCGGAGGGGTCATCGAATGATTAAGATTCAACAAAGCATATTCTTGGCGATTCTTTTAATAGGTGGAATGCTGTCGGTAAGTCGAAGTGATGAGACGATTGTTGGCTTACCTTCAGTGACGATCGAAAAGCTGTTTAACAAACAGGAGCAGGTGCCAGCCAATCCCGAAGCTATCGCGACACCACAACTGGTACAGCAAAATCCGCCTGAGGTAGTGGGAGAGGATATTGGACAAGCAGGCGAAGACAGTCAATTACTTACCATCAAACTACAGATGGCTCGTCACCTTGAACTCATGGAACATCGTCTCAACGGTGAATCAGTAGATTCATTAGAACCACTGCAATTCGATATTATGCAAAGGATGAAATCTCTGATGAAACAGACTACGACTAACCAGATTAGTTTAGTTGGAGCGACTCCTTCGGAGGGCTTGGCAGGGCAACAGGCTGGGGTCGGGACGTCAGGCGAATCTACGAACCCGGAAACGGAACCTCGTATCGAGCCAACAGGTGATCCGATTGAAGATCAATGGAATCGTTTGCCTGGATCGATCAAAACCCCTTTGCGAGAGGCTTCCGCGAATCCATTTCTGCCAGGATACGAGAATTTGTTAGAACAGTTTTATCTCAAGCTCAATAGAAGGTAACGCATGGATTTCAGGTGCCCGACCCGACGCCAGTTCTGTGTTGCAACCGGCACAAGTCTTATCAGTTGGCCGGCTGTGTTACGAGCGACACAGCCCGGAGGGGACCTGTATGGTCCGAAACAACGGGAAGCAGTTCGTCGAGGGCTGGTTGCGTTGGCTTCCAGAGTTCAGCCGGATGGCTCATTTGGCCAAACGGCTTACCAACAGAATTTAGCAGTCGTAAGCTTAGGGGGGCTGGCCTTTCTGGCAAGTGGGCATTTACCAAAGCGTGGGCCACACGGTAAGGCGATGGCCAACCTTGTTGATTTTGTTTTGCAGCACGCTCAACAAAACGGGCTGATTGGAATTGCCAAGGAAGGTGTCCGAGGTGTGATGTATGGGCATGGCTTTTCCACGTTATTTCTGGCGCAGATTTATGGGCTGAATCGTCAACGTGAGGTGCGTCCGGCGTTGGAGAATGCTATCGATCTGATCGTGTCGACTCAAAACGAAGAAGGGGGTTGGCGATACGAACCAACCAAGAAGGACGCTGATATTTCTGTCACGGTGTGCCAAACGATGGCCTTACGTGCTGCTCGCAATGCAGGCCTTTTTGTCCCCACTGCAACCATTCAAAAGGCTCGAGATTATGTGCTTGGTCTACGGAATGAAGATGGTGGATTTCGATATGTGTTGGCTGAAGGTGAAAGCGCGTATCCACGAACTGCCGCTGCTGTTGTCGCACTCAAAAGTCTAGGGTTAGATCGACCGGATGTTTTGAATCCAGCAGGCAAATATTTAATGAATCAAATCCCCATGGCATCTGAGTATGCAGGGAACCCACACTACTTTTATGGCCAGTACTATGCAGCCCATGCCTTGTGGGCGTTAGGAGGATTGGATTGGCCGAAGTGGTATAAGCAGATTTCCGATTTGTTACTGAAAAAACAAACGGCCACAGGCGAATGGGAGGACGAAACTGTCTGTAACGAATATGCGACGGCCATGGCTTGCCTAATTTTATGCATGCCCGGAAACCTGCTACCCATATTGCGAAGGTAAGGAGGCGTCCTGTATGCGTTGTAGGACTCAGTTGATACTGGTAATTGCCGTTTTACTTTTGGTAAGTCAAAGGGCTATTGCTCAGCAGTTAAGGGATGTCAAGCTTCTGGATCAGACTGTCAACGGGGCGATTGTAACACTAAACAAAGACCTTGTGACCTTGGAGCGTCCAGCTCGATCCATTCCTATCTCTCGAGTAATCTCCATTGGGAAACTCATCGAACGCGCTAATCGGAGCTGGATCATCTTAAAGCACGGGGAAGTGATTGTGGCAGATCAGCTCCAATTGACTTCGCAGGGGATACGGATCCA
>CALKCC010000318.1 GCA_938082855.1 uncultured Pirellulaceae bacterium
CTACGCAGGTGGTAACGGATTCTTCCGTAACAACAGCGTGGGAGGGATTTCGATCAATGCTGACGGTGTTGTAAGCAATGTGGATATAGAAAGCCGCAAGTTGCTCCTGAAGGAAATGCGTCAACGGATCAAACCAGCAGAAGGAAAGATGGCAGCAAAGACGGAATTGCGTATGGTCTCATTACGCGGCCTCGAATCAGCCATTGCCGAAGCGGTTGCCAATCAACAGGGTGCATTACCTGATGAAGTCAAATATCTAGCTGGTCTACAACGTATTCAATACGTTTTTGTTTACCCGGAACAACAGGACATTGTTCTGGCCGGTCCTGGTGAAGGTTGGAAGATCGACGAAAAGGCCAATGTGGTTGGCGTGACGACAGGTCAACCAGTTTTACTTCTGGATAATCTTCTCAGTGCATTACGCGCTGTCAATTCTGACCGCCCTGAAAGAATCAGCTGCTCCATTGATCCAACTAAACAGGGATTGGTTAATTACAAAAACACGCTGAATCGTTTGAGTCGAGCCGGAGTTCGTAATCCGAACATCCTAGGGCCTCAACTCAAGCAAGCGATGGGTAACCAATCAGTCTCCATTAATGGAATTCCTGGAAACACTCATTTCGCCCGAATTCTAGTCGCCGCCGATATCCGCATGAAGCAAATTGCAATGGAACTGGATGACTCCAAGGTATTGCCTGGATTCATTTCAACCGCTCGCAATTCAGTAAGCGTTACAAACGCCAATGTAAATCCTCGCTGGTGGTTAGCTTGTAATTACGACAGCGTTGCCCGTGACGCTCAGGGACTTGCCTGGGAAATCCGTGGGCAGGGCGTGAAGGCCATGACCGAATCTGAACTTTATCAACAGGACGGAGTAGTGCAGGCTGCTGGTAAAGATCCTGCAGCAGAAAAATGGGCTCAAATGATGACCGAACGCTACAACGCTCTCGGCAAAGAAGACCCAGTCTTTACAGAACTTCGCAATGTAATGGATATGTGTGTCGCGGCAGCTGTTATTCGCAATCACAATCTGCAACAGGCCGCTCAACTTGAATTGCCACACCTACTGGGACGACAACGCAGTGTTGCAACCGAAACCTGGCATACGCCACGACAGGTTAGCACACAAACCAGTTTCATTAAAACTTCCAGAGGATTAGTAATCACTGCTTCTGGTGGTGTTGATATCGACTACTTATCTCCAGCTCAAAACCCAACGCTGAATCCCGAAGTTCGCAAAGTCTGGGAGAAAGCCGAGTCACTTTACTCAGCCGGAGAATGGTGGAACTAACCAGTCGCTGGCATTAGAGAGGTAAATCCTCTTCACAATCCAAGGCCTCCTCGGTATACCGGGGAGGCTTTTTTTTGTAGCTTTGTATATGTGAGCAAATTCACTTTCCAAGCAAGAAAGCCACCCTCAAATGACCACCGATCAACGAGTGCTCGGATTAGATATTGGAGGAGCCAATATAAAACTGTCCTCTGACGACGGAAGCTACGTCCAGTCAAAGCCTTTTCCAATGTGGTCCAGGCATCAGGAATTAGCGGCAGTTGTAAAAGGCATGATTGAGGAGTATATTGCCCATCGCAATTCGAAGAATGCTCGTCCAGTCATCGACGCGCTTGCGGTCACCATGACCGGCGAACTTGCCGACTGTTTTTCGTCGAAGCAATCTGGAGTGATCGCAATCTGCACTGCCGTTGAGACGGCGGTGGACAACAACTTTCCAATCTATTTCTATGGCACGGACGGCTCATGGAGCACGGCCACTCAAGCAAGTCAGAATTGGAATTCACTGGCCGCTTCCAACTGGCATGCCATGGCAAATCTCTGTGGGCGACTGGTCCCGCAAAATACTCATCTACTTATCGACATCGGTTCCACCTCTACAGATATCATTCCATTGGTCGATGGACAGGTCGCGACAGATTCACTCGACGACCTGACTCGTTTACAGTCCGGGCAACTTGTGTATTGCGGCGTCGAACGGACGCCACTGTGTAGTCTGGTTTCAGAATTCAATTTAGAGAACATCTGTACTCCTATAGCTCGTGAGTTGTTTGCTACCACCCTGGATGTCTTCTTACTAAGTGGAGACATCGCTGAACAACCACAGAACACGTCCACCGCAGACGGTAAGCCAGCCACCCGAGTGGATGCTCAACGCCGCATGGCCAGGATGATTTGCCAATGTCCAGAGCTATTAACCGACTTTGAGCTTCAGCAACTAGTCCAACAAAGCCGACAGGCCGTGTTCGAGCTATTAACCGCTGCCATGCAAAAAGTATTGGCTGAACTGGAATCCCAACCGGACTCGATCATTGCAGTCGGTCAGGCTGCTTTCCTCGTCACTGATCTGGCCGGGGATATCCCCGTGACTCATCTATCGGATCTATGGCCAGGTATCAGCCAGCAGGTTTCCAGGGTTGGACCGGCACTTGCTGTCGCCGCGTTACTTCAACAGGAGCTGGCAACGAGCCCGTGACATGAATACGGTCAATGTGATCAAACTTGGAGGCAGCCTGTTAACCAACGACAACTACCTGCCACAACTTCAGGCCTATCTCGAGCAATTTACCGAGGATTCCAATTTATTAATCTGTGGTGGAGGACCGGAAGTCGAACGCATTCGGCAAAACCAACTCCAGTACAACCTTCGAGATCAGGAATGCCACTACAACAGCATTCAGGTGATGGACCGCAACACCCGCCTGATCTGCGAAGAGCTTGGCGTGACTTGCCATTGCAATGAGCAAGAGCAATCCAATGAAGAGAATCAATGGGCTGCGTTTATACGACCGGGAACAACTCAAGGATTGGAGGTACTACCATTCTTCAACCTGCATGAGTCTGAAGTAGATCACCCACGCCTGCCAATCTCATGGTGCGTCACCAGCGATTCAATAGCGGCCTATTTTGCTATTAAGTTCAAGGCGGACCTACACCTTCTTAAGTCCACATATGCTCCCACACAGGAATTGGAGACATTAGCGCGAACCGGATACGTAGATCGTCACTTTCCGTTTATTTCTTCCGACATCAATTCCGTTAGGTTTGTTGACTTACTCCATTGATCCGGGACGAACGATTCTAATTCAGCCAGAACTGAAATCGTGCTTGTCACTCGCGGGTTGATTTCTATCAGCAAATCTTCCTCGGGGTTGTCTCCGAGCATTAAGTCCAACCCTATCCACCCGCATGACCCGCCTAAGGGTAATTCATTGAGTACGCGTCGCGATAAATCCCATGCCCGTTGTTTGTGTCCTTCATGTTCTAACAATTCGGCAGACAGGTATTCATACCCACCGGCTCCGCCTAGAATCTGATGGCAAGGAGGTAACAGAACCGCTCCTTCTTTTGTCAGATTCACCACCACACTCACAGGAATCCCCGGAACGATCGTCTCAAGAAGCCATTTACCTTCCGAGGGAAGCGAATCGCCTACAACTCGAATACCGACTCCGCCTGTTCCTTGAATCGGTTTGACAAGCGTCTTCGAAGGAGACCAGTTAAAGTCTGAGGCCCCAGCCTCAGCGATTCCCCAGGGAGGCATGGGGATATTGTGGTTGTCAGCCCAGTGATGGAGCCGTTGCTTGTCGATCCCTAGCTGTCTCAGTTTCAAGCCGGCACCGAGCAAGCTCCCTCCTGATACAACACAGCGTCCACACGCATCTTCCAACAGACCACCCAACTCGGGAGCGACGACCAGCGTCCAATCTGCGCCGCGGCAACATTCCTCAAACACAGCCCATGGGGTTTGAGGGTCAGCATAGAGTACAAACGGTTGATTTCCGTCTGGTCCGGTACGCTCCATCAATTGCTGTCCGAACTGTTTCAAGCGGCTATCGACAGACACCCAAACTTCAACATCGGGCACTTCTAAGAACAACTCAACCAGCTGTTCGAGCATTTGGCTTCCGTCAGAGATTAACGGAGCTATTTCATGGAAGTCTTGGATGTCGGCAAGACCGGTATCCTCTGCGGTGATGGCTGCTGGCAGCAACGCGCCACCACCTGAAACCATCTCATACAAATAGACTCTCATCCGGAAGATCCGCCGTTTAGAAGATGCCTAACTGATCCCGAGCATCTTCGGTCATGCAGTCCGGAGTCCAGGGAGGATCCATTACTATCTTCACTTCGACTTCAGCGACTTCTTCGATAGCCGATACGACCTGCTTACTATTAGCAATTAGCTGAGGACCAGCGGGGCACATCGGGCTGGTCATCGTCATGTCAATTTTGACATCTTGCTTCGCGTCGTCTTCTTCGTTGGGTTCGAAATTGACGTCATAGATCAATCCCAAATCAACAATGTTCACAAACAGCTCTGGGTCAATTACCTTCTTAAGCTCTTCACGTACGTGATCTTCAGTTAACGCCATCGTATCTAAACTCCCAACATACTCTTGTGTTATTAGTCTTCGCATACCTTAACAAAGACTTCGCCGTTTTCAACCTTCACTTCATGGCTTGCCGTTGGCCGCGTGGCCGGCAGTGATTTCGCCTGCCCTGTACACACATCAAATCTAGCTCCGTGACGTGGACAGATTAAATCACATCCATCTAACTCACCATCGGACAACGGTCCATCGTCATGAGTACAGACATCGTCAATGCAGTAAAACAAACCATTGACGTGTACCAGAACAACGATTCGGTCATCCACTTCCAGAATGGTTTTACCAGGGTCGTCTAGTTCGGCGACATTTAGAACCTTGACATAATCAGCCATGGTTTTTCCCTCGTGTTTATTCGTAGTCTCTTACTCGACGAGCAATCGCCAGACCGAGAGCATCCCGTACACTATCGATGGTGATACGATCAAAAATCTGCTGGAAGAAACCGGTGACGATAAGCCGCATCGCTTCTTTACGTGTAAAACCACGGCACTGGGCGTAATAGATCATTTCTTCATCTACTTTGCCTGTTGTACTTCCATGCGTACACCGGACATCATCCGCTTCGATCTCTAGCCCGGGGATAGAATCCGCTCGGGAACTATTGGAAAGCAATAGATTATCGTTACGCTGGTATCCATCGGTCTGCTGAGCTTCTTCGTCGACCTTGATCATTCCACGCCACACAGTGTGGGATTTATCCTGCAGCGCGGCTTTATAGAGGAAGTCGCTATAGCAATTGGCTTTTTTATGGTACTGCTGAGTATGGTAAGACAGGTGTTGTTTGTTCTCAGTAAACAAGACACCATTCATCTGTGACTGGGCACCTTCACCATTCAACACCACATGCTGATTTACTTTCGAGAGTCGGGACCCCATCGCTGCGCTTGTCCATTGCAAATGAGCATCACGTCCGACGACAGCCTTTTGGCGAGCAAAGTGCCAGACTCGTTGACCCCAGTTCTGCAGATTTACGTAACGTAGATTGGCTCGGTCACCGACAATCAACTCGATCGCACCACAATGGAGGCCTTCGGCCTCTTCTGTACTACTGGCGGTTTCTGCTAACAGAGTCGCACTCGCCCCGTCCTCCAGAACAACAATCGTGTGCCCTAAATCGACGCCACCATCGGATAAAGACGAAAGCACATGGAAGGGCTGTTCTACATGGACACCACGGGGAACAAACAGGAATTGTCCGCCTGTCCAGCACGAGGCATGCAAAGCTGCAAATCGATCTTCGCGATCAAAGGCTGCTTGAAGCAGAGTTGAATCGAGTAAGTCACTGTGTTCAGTCACCAGTGAGTCCAGGCTTCCAAAGACGACCCCCTGTTGCTTCAGGTCATCGACAAAAGACTCAGCGACACAAACACCATTGTGACTGTGAACCGAACCACCCAAATCAACGCCAGCAGAGAGCAGGGGACTGATTTGATCAAGGCCATCAACTTGATCGGAACTGGGCATGGAGAATTTATCCAGTTTGAACAACCGAATATCAGTTCTCATCCATTCTTCATCGCGGCGAGTCGGCCACGGTTGATCGTTAAACTGGCTCCACGCATCATTGCGTTGTGCCGTTACCCATTCAGGCTCCTGTCTAGTCGACAGAAAGGACTGAAAACCCTCGGTATCAAAACCTAATTGCGTCACGAATCTACTTTATCTGTTTTCTCAAAGTGCCAATCTACTTACAGCAGTTCAGCATCATAGTATAGGACTTAGTAATACCACTTACGGCTAGATCCCGTAGTGTTTAGCCAACCGAGCCTTCCATTTGGAGCTGAATTAGCCGGTTCAATTCCACGGCATATTCCATCGGCAGTTCTTTGACGAGAGGTTCGATGAACCCGTTGACAATCATCGCGCTGGCTTCTGTTTCCGAAAGTCCGCGGCTTGTCAGATAGAACAACTGCTCTTCACCGATTCGGGACACACTCGCTTCATGACCGATCGAAACATCCTGTTCCATGATTTCGATATAAGGATAGGTATCACTACGGCTTTCAGGGTCCAGAATCAAGGCATCACACACCACGTTATTTTTAGCGTGATTCGCTCCTTCTTCTACACGTACTAACCCTCGATAGCTACTACGACCGCCATTTTTAGAAATCGATTTCGAGATAATCTGTCCGGTCGTGTGAGGTGCGGCATGCACCAACTTCGCTCCTGCATCCTGATGTTGCCCGTTACCAGCAAACGCGATAGACAGGATTTCACCATGTGCGCCAGGCTCGAGCATGTAGACGGCTGGGTACTTCATCGTCAATTGACTACCCAAGTTTCCATCAACCCATTCCATCGTAGCATCTGCATGACAAACGGCTCGTTTCGTCACCAGGTTGTAGATGTTATTTGCCCAGTTTTGGATGGTGGTATAGCGACAACGGGCGTTCTTCTTCACGATCACTTCGACCACGGCAGAATGCAAACTATCGCTGCTATACATCGGTGCAGTACAACCTTCGACGTAGTGAATTTCTGCCCCTTCATCAACGATGATCAACGTCCGTTCGAACTGTCCCATGTTTTGAGCATTAATACGGAAGTAAGCCTGCAGGGGAAACTCGATCTTCACTCCGGGTGGAACATAGATAAAGGAACCACCTGACCAAACGGCTGAATTCAATGCCGAGACTTTATTGTCTTCTGATGGGATGATCGTACCGAAATACTCTCGTAATAACTCCGGATGCTCTTTAAGTGCGGTATCGGTATCGGTAAAGATGACGCCTTGTTTCTCTAAATCTTCAGCGACACTTCCGTAGACCACTTCGCTCTCAAATTGAGCCTTCACGCCTGCCAGGAATTTTCTTTCTGCTTCAGGAATCCCCAGACGATCAAAGGTTTCTTTGATCTCTTCCGGAACATCGTCCCAGCTCTTTTCCTGTCCGTCAGTAGGCTTCAGATAGTAGTAGATATCCTGAAAGTTGATATCAATATCCCCGCCCCATTCCGGCATGGGCTTACTTTCAAAAATCTCCAACGCTTTGAGTCGGAATTCGAGCATCCATTCCGGCTCTTCTTTCATGGCCGAAATCTGACGAACGATTTCTTCGTTCAGGCCCTTCTGGGATTTAAATACAGCTTCCGTTTCCGTACGGAAGTCATATTTATTGATTTCACCAATGGACTCGGCTTCAGCATTTTTATCAGGAGTGATATCAGTTGCCATAATATTTTTCTCCGCTCATTGTGCGGGATAAAGGTCAGTATTTATTCCCCAGCCATCGCTAGGTTTTCAGCCTCGGCTTCAGGATATGCAGCGCGAATACGTTCGTACCCGTTGGCATGCAATTCTTCCGCCAATTCCGAACCACCTGTTTCCACCAAACGGCCACCCAACATAACGTGAGTGAATTCCGGTGGGTTGTGCACAAGCAGCTTATCGTGGTGAGTGATGATCAAAAGCCCCATTTTCTCGCGGCCAATATCAGCAATACTCTCACTAGCCAAACGTACGGCGTCCGCATCCAGCCCACTGTCTGTTTCATCCAGAATCGCAAACTTGGGCTGCAACATTGCCAACTGAAGGATTTCGGCTCGCTTCATTTCACCGCCGGAGAATCCGTCATTTACGTATCGCCGAGCAAACTCCATATCCATTTGGAGTTGCTGCATCTTATCTTTCAATTCACGACGAAAGTCCTTCATCGGAATCAGATCTTCACCTTCTTTACGTTCCGGATTACGGACGTTGGTGGTGGAGTGTCGCAGGAAATCTGCCATTTTCACTCCTGGAATTGCCACGGGGCGTTGGAATGCCATAAACATCCCAGCACGAGCTCGTTCATCCGGCTCCATTTCCAGCAGATCTTCGCCATCAAGTGTGATCGTTCCACCCGTGACTTCATACTTAGGGTGGCCCATAATGGCCTGTCCCAGGGTACTTTTACCGGACCCATTAGGTCCCATTAACGCATGCGTTTCACCATGCTTGATTTCAAGATCCACGCCGCGAAGGATTGGTTTACCTTCCACTGCCACCTGGAGATTTTCAATTTTAAGAACGTGTGTCATTCTTTCTTCCGTTTTGAGTGCGTTTATCACTCGTTCCGCTTCTTGTTAAGCGGCAAATAGTAGTCGTTGGAGACCTGCTGTTGCCAGGTCTAAAAAGCCTCTAAAGTTATTTGACTTTCTGATGGTCAAAAACCAGATCGTTATCACTAGGAGCAGCAACAAACCCGGTGTGGTGAGGAATTGGTAATTCGTCAGCCACTTTCACACCTTTCGCAAAGGTGCTGGCACCCGATCCCTGCTTCTTGGCGATACGGCGTCCTCGAATCTTATCCTGGATTCGCATAAGTCCTTCAAGCAGAGATTCTGGACGAGGAGGGCAGCCTGGTACATAAACGTCGACTGGAACAACCAGATCAACACCTTTGACAACGTGATATCCCCATTTGAAATAAGGACCGCCACCAACAGTACAAGCTCCCATCGCAATCACGAATTTCGGATCAGGCATCATGTTATAGAGTCGACGGACCCGACTAGCCATTTTGTAGGTTACTGTTCCAGCCACAATCATCAGGTCAGCCTGACGAGGGGTCGCTCGGAAAGCCCCCGCTCCAAAGCGGTCCATGTCATACCGACTTGCTCCAGATGCCATCATCTCGATAGCACAACAGGCAAGCCCGAATGTCATAGGCCAAATACTGGATTCACGCGCCCAGTTAATTGCCTGTTCGACGGTTGTCACCATCACGTTTTCTTCAAATCGTCCTTCAATCCAGGATTGTGGCTGATTCATGATTATTCCCGTTAGTTTTGATTACAAAGTTTTAGTGGTATTAGTCTCAGTGGAATTCCGCTTTCCACGAAGTGATTCAATCGTTTTATAGTATTGGTAGTTGGTTTTCAGTAGGAGTTTTTGCTGAATCCGAAGTTACTTCAAAAGTACAGTTGCAGGCACCGTCTAGACGGCATTCGGCCAACCGTACCGACTCTCCCAAGATCTCTGAGAACAGCATCTTTTCCATGCTGCAAACACTGCGATCATGATCCGCAATTTCCGGGTAAGGGCAAGCTTCAACATTGAGTACAGGCAATTCACCTGACGAGTCAACATTAATCGGCAAACGGCGATCTGCGAACAAATCCGTTAACGCATTTAAGCGTTGCGTCATATCCTGCCCTTGAACCTGATCGGTATACATCTCAGCCAATCGCCGAGATACTCGTTGCATCAATCCCTGACGTACATCAGGATCTTCAATGGCGCGAATTTCATCCCATAGTGCAATCGCTAGATCTGCAAAGTTCTGCCCACTTCGCCGACGCCCCTTGGTGGTCAAGGCATACTGATGGAACGGGCGGCCACGTTCAGGACGTACCGCGGTTCGCTCAATATATCCTTCAGCCAACAAACGTGTCAGGCGTTGTCGTACAGCCGTACCTGTGACGCTCAATACATCAGATAATTGCGCTACCGTCTGCATCCCCTGCTTGCGCAGAACATCCAGTATGGTCACATCGGAATCCATGATTCCTGAGCTCATTCAATCCACCCCAGACTCACATACCAGACCCAATCTCAGTATGAGACCGACCGAGCCGTGAAACTAGACTATATTACATATACGACGACTAAGTGGTTATCGGGCAAAACCCCTTAAAACCACCTAAATAATAAGCCTATTCCTTATTTTTTACAATGATAGGTTTGAAAAAGAATCTGCCTTTTTTAATTGCCGTAACCTCTTTAATTTCAATAGGTTATAATCAATCTCTTGTAAAAAGTGATTTCCTTCGACTACCCAAGCAATTCAAGTCGATTTACTTCACTGAAATACAACGAATTTCCATTACGTAGAGACCTCAAGGAAGCCCACCAATAGCTATGAAACGTCCTGCAAATCTGAAATCCGCTCTTTTCTGGATGCTTTTACTCACCTTTGGACTCTGGACGCTCACCTCGCCAGCCCAAAACAGTTCCGATCTTCCGCCAGATGAAACTCCTGCCATCGAAAATACCGATAGCGAAGCAGGCTCGCCGGGTCCAGCAACAGAAAACTCGCTTCCATCCATTGAATTTGAACGAGACGAGGAAGATGATTCGGAAGTATCGTTTGATGAACGCATCAATCAATGGGCCGGCACGGCCGTCGAGCACCTAGCCAGTGTTTTATTCAAGAAAGTGGGTGCTAGCGAAGGGAAACAAATCGTTTATCGCGATGTGGAACTGTACTACAGACACTCCGGCGGCCTGACGACCGACTTTGAGCTCATGGGCGGAGGCGACCAATCGCTTTCAGAGCAGGATGTTGAAGCAGGGCTCAAAGCAGGAAGGTTTAACGAATCCAAAATCGAATCTGGTTCCATGGCTATTGGCGGGGCAGAGGCGATGAAAATCGAGTATGTCACCCGGCTCGTAAAAAAGGAAACCTACATTCAAGATGAAGCAGGAGTCTTCCGTGCGAAGCTTCCAATGCTGGAGCAACTTTCGGAGACCGACACGCTCTCGCAAAATGAAATCGAAGCTGCACTCCACGCCGGCCTACTGGCACTTGATGACGAAGGCAATCACATTCAAACATTCGAAGACGGCGGCATGCCATTTGTGGTCGTCTGGTTGGCCTGCGGAGCTGTCTTTTTCACGTTTTTTCTAAAGGGAGTTAATTTCTGGGGAGTCCGTCACGCCATTGAGGTAGTCCGAGGAAAATTTGACAACCCGGACGAAGAAGGTGAAGTCACCCACATGCAAGCGCTCGCTTCGGCACTCTCGGCAACCGTCGGTCTGGGAAATATTGCCGGAGTCACCATCGCCATGACCATGGGAGGCCCAGGCGCATTCTTTTGGATGATGATGTGTGGTCTGTTCGGCATGACCAGTAAATTCGTTGAGTGTACATTAGGACAAAAATACCGTCGCATTAAAGAAGATGGCAGCGTATTAGGTGGACCGATGGCCTACTTACCTCAAGGCCTTCAAGAACTGGGCGTTGGGCCGCTAGGCGTCATCCTTGGCTTTCTATTCACATGCATGTGTATCATGGGATCGTTTGGCGGTGGAAACATGTTCCAATCCAACCAGGCCGGCCAACAATTGCTAACTATGTTCCAGGCAGAGGACCGAGCGGAATTGGCCGACCTCAATGCGCAAATCAAACAAGCGGGTGCTGAAAACAACACCGAACAAATTCTCGAACTCGATAGCCAACGAGAAGCACTTAAGACAGAAATGGACGGCTTCGGAGACACTTTCAAGATGGGATTTGGTTTGGTCATGGCTACGCTGGTCGCCATCGTGATCATCGGTGGCATCAAGAGCATTGGAAAGGTTGCCGAAAAAATCGTCCCGGCCATGTGCTTGATCTATATCATCGCCTGTCTCTGGGTAATCCTTATGAATCTCACGGAACTCCCCAGCCTGATCAGCATGATTTTCACCGAAGCTTTTAACCCTGAAGCGTTTGGAGGCGGGCTCGTAGGTGTACTGGTGATCGGTGTTCAACGCGCGGCATTCTCAAATGAAGCCGGCGTTGGTAGTGCCGCCATTGTTCATAGTGCAGCCAAGACGGACGAACCCGTTAGAGAAGGCTTTGTGGCACTTCTGGAACCATTTATCGATACGATCGTTGTTTGCTCCATGACGGCTCTGGTTATCCTGATCACCGGTGCCTGGAATAATACCGAATGGATTGTCGAGCAGGGACTAGCCGGAACTTCACTCACCAGTGAAGCTTTTGAATCGGTACTCCCTTGGTTCCCTTACATTCTGACGCTTGCCGTCGTCTTGTTCGCATTCTCGACCATGATTTCCTGGAGCTACTACGGAGAACGATGCTGGGAGAATCTTTTTGGCGGAAGCAAGGTCAGCGTCTATACCTACAAAGCCATCTTTATCGTCGCTGTTTTCATGGGAGCCAATATCTCACTTGGAGCCGTACTCGACTTTTCCGACATGATGATCCTCTGCATGGCCTTCCCCAATGTTCTGGGATTGGTCTTACTGTCTCCCAAAGTAAGAAGAGACCTAGCCGATTACTGGCGACGTTATAAAGCAGGGGAATTCAAAACCTACAAATAGGTTTCTGGAATTAAGCAACCTGAAAGCATGAGCCAAATTCAGGCATAAGGACTCGTATCAGACTAACTCCAAGACGGGTTCTTGCGAGTCCAGATGTTGTTCGTCATAGAAGTCGGACATCGTTGCGCCTTTAAATCCGGCGGACGCTCGTGCGAACAACTGCTCGATATCACCGAAGATTGCATCCTCGCTTTTGGCCTCTCCACCTTTCATCAGGTCTGACGAGTTAAGGACCAACTGTACGTAATTTTGCTCGGACAACTCAGACTCTTCAATCAATTGAAACAGAGTCATTAAGTTGTTTCCATTGGGTCGCATCCAGGCAACACTTGGAAACAATCGCCGAGTAGCGCGGTGAACATACGTCAGGGCCATGCGTTGCAACGAATACATCGAAGCTGGTGCAATTCGATTTTTATAAACCGGACGGATTGTAACTGGCACTTCCAAGAGTGAAGACTCACCGGGCATACGGTAATTATCTACATCCACAAAATATTCGTTGTAAGGAGATGTCTGATAATTACTTCCACCACGTCCTCCCGGAATCCCGGGGACTTTTCGCCATGACACAAATGGAGTGACTGAACAATCGACTTTGTAGCCACGCTTGCGGAGCATTTTGACGTAACTGTTGTTTAATGCCCAACGCCCACTTCGATGAGTCACGATGTCATGCTCAAATTCACTTTCCAATTTGGACGTCAGCGTATGCAGTTTTTCCCACATCTGCTGCTTATCCCAATCGGTAATGTAGGGTTGGTGAAAATGATCGTCTGCTGTCAATGTGCGAAAGGGAGGGCAGGTCCAGCCATGTAAATGAGCTCCGATTTCTCCCGCATTACGGCGTAGCACATCTCGACCGAATTCCACAAATTGTGGACAGGACGCCATTTCGTAACTCACTAGGTAAGTCGGTACGAAACCAAATTCCTCGCACAGCGACTGCAATCGCGGTAGGCAGCGTGAGCTCTTAGTTGTCAACGAAAAGGGACGCTGATCTAAATGATCCGCTTCCACGTTGACGGTGATAAGAAAACTTGGCCGAGGCATTGGATATTCACATTTGGCGGGGAGAGGGTTACTCAAATTGTTAGCTAGTGCTCGGCGCAATCGCACCACGAGCACTATGAATTCATCGGATGTTTTACCTGTTTTGCTCCGCCCATAATTGGTTTTATCAGAGTACAGACAAAAGATTTAACGAAGTCCTAACAATGAAAAGTATAGGAATATCTTCTGATTTGGAAAGTGCAAAGCCGATCTCATCAATCAGGTTTTATATCTACCTAGATAGATATCAAACTACTTGAGATGCATCCTGATCTTCTGCGCTAGGCTTATCCAGAGGAAAATGGTCGTCGACAACCTGATAGAATTCTTTCGCCGACTCGACTTTAGCAACATGTCGCCGGAAAAATCTGGCTCCGAATTTACCTTGGGCATAACAACAAGCATACTTACGCATCAGCACTGTCCCTCGCTGTTCACCAAACCGATCAACCACAAGCTTGTAGTGTTGTAGCATAATGTCCCGCTGTTCCTGCAACGTTGGCTCAGGCGGCACAGGCTCTCCCTTTAAGGCGGCTGCACACTGAGCAAACAACCAGGGTCTTCCTAATGAAGCTCGAGCAATCATCACTCCGTCGACATCGTACTTTTCAAAAGCTTCGACCACCGCTTCTGCTGAGTCCAAATCACCATTTCCGATCAATGGGATCTTTTTGAGATAGGGTTTAATCTCAGAGATCCGATCCCAGTCTGCCTGTCCACGAAACATATCCTGTGCCGTCCGCCCGTGCACGGTCAATGCTGCTGCCCCGGCACCTTCAACGACCTGAGCGACATCAATAAAGTTCATTTGATCACGAGTACATCCGAGTCGTATTTTGGCTGTCACTGGCGTTGGAGCACAGGCTTTTACAACTGTCTCAATAATACGCCCCATCCGATCCGGTTCTCGCAATAGATAAGAACCGCTATGAGCACGCTCTGTCACCTGCTTAACCGGACAACCAAAATTGATATCCACAATGCTGACTCGGTAATCTTCCACAAGCCTACGACCCACCTTAGCCATGGCTTCAGGCTGATTGTCCCAGATCTGCACAGCGAGAGGACGAAATTCATCTCGGACTCCCCACAACCGTTCAGGATGCTCGGCTTTGTGCTGATCCATCCAGACAAACCCACGTGCATGAACCATTTCAGTTGCCTGTAATCCCGCGCCGCCGAATTCATGCACCATCTGACGAAAGGCAAAATTGGTAAATCCTGCCATCGGCGCCTGCAGGATGGGCGGGTCGATTAGAATATCACCGATTTTAAACGGCTTTGGGGTCATGGATTAAGAACCGAATATAGGCGTACAGTTACAGGATGCATTTCACTCTGAGAACGCAAAGCGTCTCTTACTCGTAACTGATTTTAACAACAGTCGACGTTACTGCCGAGAGACCCAATTGTCTCCACCTTCTTCTTTAAGAACTGCCCCATCGGTACTCGGGGGTGGCGTTTCCAAATCAATGGGATTATCCAGTGGCTGCAAGCCGGACTCGCGATAGGTATCGTTGACTCGGTTTTGCTCCTGAGTCCGAACCGGTATACGAATCACCTCTGGCTCCTCCTGACCGATCGGTTCTTCATAAGAAATCTGACGTCCATCCGGATTCGAGGCAATGTTCTCTATCGGACCTCGCGCACGAGGTGACCAGCTATCCCCTTGAGCGCTGCGAGTTGTTCCGGCCGGAGTATAACTAGCATTAGAAGAATTTTGATTCGAGTAATAAGCTCCGCCGCCGGTACCCACCACACCCGTCTGGGGTGCAGGCACTCGAGTTACGCCAGAATTACTTTGACACCCTAACGTAAGTATCAACAAAAGGCCGGTTAGAATGCTGCAGCTGGTTTGAAGTCGCATATCTAATTCAATTCATACTCGTATAATGAAAAACAGCCTTGTCGCATTCGAGGCCGCCATCAGGCCGAGTCCAGAAAGACCTGAACCGAAACATGTCCTGATGCAACAATTTACCCATTTCTCCAAATCCCACCAATATCAATTCGCCTTCCCGTGCAACCCTCTGAACTAACGCAGCAGTTAAAAAGTAAAGCCCAAGAACTGGGGTTTCAATTGAGTGGTTGCTGTCCTGCTGTGACACCGACAGGAATCCACCACTTTATGGATTGGCTGGAGCAGGGATATGCCGGAACCATGCATTACCTTCCGGAACGAAAGGAGGCTTACAAGCACCCAGACAATGTACTCAAGGATGCACGCTCGCTTTTGGTCTTAGGCATGCATTACGGAGCAGGGCAAGAAGCGGAACCAACTTCGGGCACGGGAAGAATCGCTCGCTATGCCTGGGGCAGCACAGACTACCATGACCTCATCCATCAGCGACTAAA
Source organism: uncultured Pirellulaceae bacterium (assembly GCA_938082855.1). Classification (GTDB taxonomy): domain Bacteria; phylum Planctomycetota; class Planctomycetia; order Pirellulales; family Pirellulaceae; genus UBA721. The sequence continues at coordinate 15,845 of CALKCC010000318.1, forward strand.
GCAGCTCAAACGATTCCATCAACAACTCATTCCGGATGAGATGTGCCGAGGAGTCATTGACACTGCTCCCCTCCTGGAAAAAGACTTTGCCCAAAGGGCTGGGGTTGGCTGGATCGGCAAAAACACAATGCTCATCAGCCGGACAGAAGGAAGCTACTTTTTTCTGGCCGTAATTCTATCGACCGCTCGACTTGAATACGATGTGCCGATCGAAAGGGATCACTGCGGCGGATGCAAAGCTTGTCTCGATGCCTGCCCAACAGACGCTTTCCCGAAGCCATTTGTCCTCGATGCAAGCCGTTGTATTAGTTACTTGACCATCGAACACCGTGAAGCGATCGATGATGATTTGAAACCTGGCATCGGTGATTGGGTATTTGGGTGTGATATTTGCCAGGAAGTCTGTCCTTGGAATCATCGGGGGGCACTCAGCAACGAACGTGAATTCGAAGCTATCGACCAACACAATCGCCTCAATCTTCGCTCACTCTTCACCATGGATGAGGAGCAATTCCGTTCTACCTTCCGAAAAACACCGCTCTGGAGAACCAAACGCGATGGCATGCTTCGCAATGCTGCGATTGCATTAGGAAATCAACGGGATCGCGAACATTTACCCTTACTACGATCAGCCCTGGAGCAGTCTCAATCCGAGATGGTGCGGGATGCCTGTATTTGGGCTATTGAGCAAATTGAATCTGAGTAGAATTGAACGACATGGAGACTTCATCTACCGTTCAACTAGCACCACTCAAATTCGACAATCTGGAGATCGGCTTTCCGGTCGTCCAGGCTGCGTTGTCGGGCTACAGTGACTGGCCCATGCGTTTACTTGCTCGACGTAATGGTGCTTCCTACGGGGTCTGCGAAGTCATGTTGGACCAATTTCTGGTCAACATGAAATCCAACCGCAAAAAGAACAAACATTTCCTTCACATTACCGATGAAGAACGACCTGTTGGTGGGCAACTCATGGGAGCTGAGCCTGAACAGTTTTCGGCCGGTGCAGTGAAGTTGGTTGAAGCGGGTTATGATGTCATCGACATCAATTTCGG
>CALKCC010000319.1 GCA_938082855.1 uncultured Pirellulaceae bacterium
CCATCGCTGAAAGAGAGCCAGACGTTCGTCCGGTGACAGACTATGACATTCGCCTGTTGTTCCAGCTACGTAGACTCCTTTGCAACTTGTATCGACGCAACGCTGCGCCTGGAGTTCAACTGCATCTAGATTTAGTTCTCCAGATGCATCTAAAGGGGTATGAACCGCGGGAATTAATCCACTTATTGCCATGACTACCATTCCAATTTAACTGTTGTTCTTGTCGTCTTCCTATTAAGTGATTCATTATGCTTCAGACACTTCGGGCAGGATAGTAGGCAAACCGTGTTTGGGTTTTGAGGTAGGTAAGAGCTCACGCTGGCCCTACCTCTCAAATCATTCATATCAACCTTCACAGATATGTAATCGATTTTTCTTGCTTTTGCTCCATACGATGCTAGGCTGAAAACTTGCCACATTGAAAAAAGCTCAATTGAACGAATCGTACGGATGGAACCGTTTGTCTTGCAAATGTTTGTACGAGGGTTGTCATGATTGGCAAACAAATCTCACATTACAAAGTCATCTCTCGTCTTGGAACGGGAGGCATGGGTGTCGTCTATGCTGCTGACGACACTTTGCTCGGTCGACGTGTTGCTATCAAATGCTTACGTCATGAAATCTCTGCCGACAACATCTGTTTGGAACGCTTTCGTCGTGAAGCGATTGCTGCCTCGTCACTAAATCACCCCAACATTTGCACGGTTCACGATTTCGGTGAGTACGACGGAAATCCGTTTATGATCATGGAGTTTCTCGAAGGAACCACTCTGCGACAGTTGTTAATGCGTGGGCGTTTAGAAATCAACCGAGCACTCACTATTGCCGCGCAAATCGCCAGTGCTTTGGAAGCAGCCCATCAGCGAGGCATCATTCACCGGGATATTAAGCCAGCCAATATATTTCTGACCGGCAACAATCAAATCAAGTTGCTTGACTTCGGGTTGGCCAAGGATTGCTCACTCGAAGAGATGATGGCTGACGACGATACCATCATGCCTGAGGAGCGTGGCGGATCGTCTGCTCACCCGATTCATGACACAGGCATTCTGGGGACCGTAGCTTATATGGCTCCAGAACAAGCCAAAGCGGATCGGCTCGACCACCGCGCAGATTTGTTTTCTCTAGGAGCTGTGCTCTATGAAATGGTGACTGGTAAAAAAGCCTTTGGGGGCAAAACCGCGGCGATCGCTTTTAGTGCCTTATTGAATGACACGCCTCAGGATCCTCAGGATCTCAATCCGGCGATTCCCGTAGCCCTATGCAGGATCATTAGCCGCTTGCTGCAAAAACTGCCGAGAGAACGGTACCAACAGTGTAGTGAGATTATCAACGATCTTGAAAACATTGCCCTCAAAGCAACCCGACAACTCGAATTGCCGGCTCTGGCCAATTAGCGGGGCTTTTAGTCCCACGAATCCAGTTTCTCAATCCAACCTTTAATCCTCTCTTCATGGTTTTTCCAAAGGTGGATCACAACTAGGATTAAGATCCCCAAGAGAATGACCAGACTAAAGATCATGATGAGATTGTTGTCACCTTTGATCGCATTCACGGCAGAAAATACCAGGGATAACAGAGTCATCACCAGGAAGATGAGTCCGAGATAAATAAACTGTGAAATCTTGAACAGTGCGCCAACGCCAACTCCGATCAGGGATAACACGCCCAGTATGAGCATTTGGCCTATATGACCTTCATCCCCTGCCCAATCAATGACCATTTCAAAACTTGCCGTGAGATAAACCAGAGTCAAACACATATACCGAATTGCTGAGATCTGCCTACGGGCAAGTTTTTCCTTAAATATCTGCGCCACAATCAATAGCGATATCGCAGGCGGAATCACCCACAGTTGAGGGTCATCCGCAATCGTCAGAGCGTCATTCGAAGTGAAGTACAACCAGAGGCTGGCATTTCCGGCAACGGCCGCCACGACCGAATGAATGAATGATTTCCTCAGGCAGGCCATCAGGACATTGAGCAATGCGGCTCCGAAAAACAGCCATGAATAATCTGCGAATAACGCACCACCCTCTGACGGGAATAACCATAAAGTTAATATCGGAATTGCCGGCAATAAGAAGGCAGTGTTGTGAATCGGTTCAGATAATACATGTGATTCCCGCTTTCGGAAGACTTCAGAAATAAACACGCCCACAAAGGCGATCACGAGCAGAACGAAAGGCCAGTAATCCCCTAACACACCGAACCAATCCGGCTTACTTAGATACACATGTCCAAACAGGACTAACAACAGAATCTCAGCAACGTAGACATAGCCCTGTTGGATTCTCACAGTCGTCTGTCGGATTGGACTCAATTCCGGATTCAGACCGACGACAATCAATGTCGCTGCGATCGCAACAATTCCTAACCCGATACCGATCACTTCGAAAGCTGCTGGCGTAAATGGAACACCTGCCTGACGTTGCAATCCCAGGTAGACTTCAATCACTAAAGTTACAAACAGTGTCAATAAAGCAACCGCCGTTGTATTGATGCGAATACGCCGCAGTGGTTCGAACCATTCGTTATCACTTGAAAGCCTAGCCAGCTTAAAGACAAATCCGACGGCAAGAACCGCCGTCATCATAAAGATACGGTCAATGCGTTGATACCATACGTTTGCTTCAAACAACCCGTTCGGAAGATTGGCCCATAACAAGACCACACCAGCTACAAATGGTGCATTCAGCACCAGGTGCCTGCGAACCCCAGCCAGAGGTGTTTCACGAAGAACTTCCAATCCCACGATAACCAATAGAGGTATCAAAGCTGACAGGAATCGATAGGCAATAACCCCTTCGTTAGCATTATTCGACAGATAGAATGTGCTGAAGAATGTAAAGGCCAACAATATCAACCCAAGACTACTCTGCAGACCAGCAATGATATGACGACTTGAAGTCATCCAACGGGCGGCATCGGTGATACCGATTTTAGCCAAGCCACCAGACACCGCATCTTGCCAGCGATAAATCGCGCCCCACAAGGCCAGATAGATTGCGAGTGTTAAACAAATGAAGAATACGAACTTCTGAGTGTTAGGATTCTCTGCCGATTCAAAACAAACGGTTAATAGCGTAGCCGCCAGAGTACTACCGTAGGCATAGATGCTCAATGTAGAGGAACGTTCTGAACTCACATAGCGAGCACAACAGTAGAGGCTAATCAGGGGTAGTAACAAGACAGCCCATTCAAACTCTATTCCGATCCACTGACCGACACCTTCGTTAACGGAACTCAACATGGCCACCACAGAAATGCCCAACAATCCCGTCACACTGAGGTTGGTTAGCCAGCGAGCAAAACGACCTATCAAAGGGTCTTCCTGTTCAGGTAATCCAGTGACGACTCGGCTTACTCGGTTACTGAGTAAATACAAAACAGCCAGGATTGAAAAGGATGCAAGTAGCATGCGAATGTGAACATAACTCTCCGCTGAAATCTCCCTTATTCTTGCAAAGACATTGGCTGTTTGATCCATGGCACCCTGCAGCATGAAAATAGTCAAAACAGACCATAGCGTGAATAAGACGGAAGTTAATCCGGTGGTCAAGGCATCCTGGTGGATAGAACTAAAGAAGACGTACAGCAGAAGGAGCAGACTAATCAAGCACCAATGCAAGGCATAGGACGAGAACCAGGCGTTGATGGGATCTTGTCCAAAGAAGTAGAGACAACCTGCCACTACTAAACCGGTTAGATAACTCACCCAGGTAATCCAAATTCCACCGATACTGGAAAGACTTGACCACTGCCGCGTCGCTTCCATCTTGCCAACGACTTGTGTTCTCACAAATTGAACCAGAGCCGATAACGAGACGATCAATAATCCAAGCCAACCAAGCATCTGTCCAAATCGAACACTGTCGGATGGTTTGGCTAATTCAAGATGTCCGAACAGGATTGCAATCAGCACCATCGAAGCCAAAGTATGGAATGGATTCCCTGTCTGCAACTCCCCTGAATCTTTCACGAAGACAGGACGGAGCCCCATATAAGCCAACGTAAGCACGCCACATATCAGTCCTGCACTGATTCCAATCATCTCGAATGGAGTCACAATATCGCTAACGTTGACACTACCATTGCGATAAATAATGAATTCCGACACTAATGACAGGACCAAAGTGACGACAGAGATTCCTGCAATATTTGTAATCCATTGTTCAACCGATGTTCGCCATTTACCAAAGTCCACCCTGCGGCAAATGAAATAGCCACCCGTTGCCATCAAGGCAAAAGTAATGAAGATTCTAGCCTCGCGATGGAACCAATTCCCCAGCGTACTAACTTCTTCGCTTAAGCCTGCCCAAAGCAAAATCACGATAGAGACCAGCGGCAGATTGAGCATCAGATCTTTGCGGAGTTTGGCGAAAGGAGTCTCACGTAGTGAGACAAGTCCGACCATGACCAACCAAGGGGCTCCCGCTGCCAGATAGCGATAAATCCCTACGTCATCATCCGTTGTCTTCAGATAAAACGTACTCAGTAATGCAATCACCGAAACGATGACTCCCAGGTAAAACTGAAGCCTGGCGATTCCATGGTGGTTTCGACCGAGTAGCTCGGCGGCTCCAGGTAAGCGTAGTTTTTCCAAGGCTGCTGTTGCATGGGAACTAAACTTATAGATCAATCCCCAGATTGAGAGATAGCCAGCCAATATCATCCAAAAAGCGAATTGATAAATCTGCCTATCAGCTAGCGACCAACCTCCTTCGAGATCTACAAACTGATAGATCAAGCAGGTCGTAGCGATGGAAAATCCAAAGAAGTAAAGTAACGGAACGAGCCGGTCAAACCGGGAAACCTGACTACTTACCCAAAGCCCGAGGAGCGTCAATAGAACGATGCCCCACTCAAAGTTAAAGTCGAACCATCCTAGATTTGGGTTATTTGGTAATGCCCAATAGGCGGCAATCGAATGAATGGCAAGCAATGTGACGCACAGTGTCATCAATCCACGTAAGGCTGTGAGTGTGAATTGCTCCTTATGTGCAGAGAAGCCAAGCCGACGCTGACATTGAGACTGGATGAATGAGGTTGTGAGCACATAGCTTACAAATCCAGCAATGAGTAACCTTCCTAACGACACACTTTTCTGATTTAGAATCTCTGGAAGGTTGGCGAAGAGACCTAGATTTAGGAACTCGGGATCATCCATTGTGAAACTGCTCAGTTTCAGGCTCGCCAGTACAACGAGAGGGAGCGTCAACAATAAACTCAAAGTTATCGTTGTGCCATTTTGAACCAATTGGCTCATCGTAATACTCAACAGAACAACCAGCGTCATCAAGCTGAGCATCATTCCATCGTCGTAAGTGACACTAACGTTGATACTTCCACTATTTGGCATGCTCCAGAAGATCGCGAAAGCAACATAAATCGCACAGGCTAACGCCGAAACCCAGCCTACCCAACGCCCCTGGACTCGGCGCACTGTCTGCCAGTGAGATTCCTCAGAATCGACCTTAAACTTTCCGAGTTTGAGACAGATGGCAAAACCGACGACACATGCGAATAAGGCGACGATCCAGCCAATCGCTTGGAAGAACAGGACGCTCGTCCCCGGCGAAGATACGTCCGGTACTGCTAAGTGCGCGATGGTTGCATTCAATGCAACTGTACCGATTAGTACAAAGGACACTCCACGGTCCCCATGACTAACGCGATTAAACATCCAGCAGACCGTTGGCAATAACAACACACAGACAAAGGCAGAAGGATTTGCAAATGCGGATCTCCATCCTTTCCATTCAGCAGCAGATTGAACTTCTCCAATCACTACCAAAGCGTCCAGATTGACTACCAAGGCATATAAACAAACACCGCATGCCGTGATGCAGTAAACAAAGTTTGATGCGGAAGACGTTTGAAAAAGCTGTTGCCGTCTTCTGCCGTCGGCCTTGAGTCCCGCTGCAGACCAGGCCAGTCCATACAGTCCGATGCCAATTAGTCCCCATTTAACACTCCCGAACCCTTCAGCAAATGTCAGATCCAGACCGTCCGCCCAAATCGGAATCAATGAGAAGAACATCCACCCCAATACCCACATTGGTAGGGCAGCGATCAGATATAACGGTCGTAAAGAGCGGACAGCACAGATCCAGGCTGCGACCACTAGCAGGAAGAACGGTCCCGCAAAATTCACCATCGCCATACGGAGAGACTGGCTAGCCGGCTGTAAAAGTACAATCTCATTCAATTCCGTTCCGATGCCTGAAACGGAAGACGTATAAGCAAAATGAGCAGCGGTCAAGATGACCACGGGTAAGGAGGCAGCGATAAACGAAACGATCCGCAAGGCCATCCAGGTGTATTCGGCATGCTCACCTTCCGATTTCTCATCCTGATTCTTCATCAGACGCGGATAATTTTCCTGTAAGGCTCGCCACCAAAAACGATCGGTACAAACCAAGGCAGTCACGACGACACCGAAAATCCCATATCCCCATTTGAGATAGTGAATCAAGCTCATGTTTGCGGATGCTGCACTTTCGGCGAGATAGGTGCTGGCTAAAATCGGCAACGCACTTAGTGTCAATAATCCACAGAAGCTAGAAACTCGACGTTGCCTGTCCGGAAGCACACAAATCCAGGCCAGTAAGTTCAGAGCCCACAGAATCCAATCCGACGAACCAATCGCTGAATGTGTCACAGACAACCCGCCGTAATACCCGTAAAACTGATTGAGTCCATCGAGAAATGATGAATCCGGATAAACACCTTGAAGGGGTTGAACAAGAGAGAAAACCCAAATGATATAAACTGCTATCGTGGCCAATGCATGTAGTAAGAAATCCACATACATTAAGTCGGTCACGACGACACCGTTTAGGTGGCTCGATTGTTGGCAAACCTTTCTGAACGCCGTCCAACCTAGCATCCCAACTGCCAGCACCATCATTTGTAATTGCAAGTGCTCCCAACCCCAAAACTGGAAGGACTCCGCGGTATGAGTCTGCAGCAAAGTCGTGGCAGCGGCGATGGTAAAGATCAACTGAATTTGAACGAACATCCAGGTCCAGTCAGTTTTGTGCCGGAGGCCAAGCAGTACTGCGACACCAGTGAGTAACAAACCTTGGGTCACGGCTACAGAGTAACTGCCCTGCCCTAGATAGATATAAAACACATTGAGTGTTGTCACCACAAAATAGGCAAGCGTCGTCATTGTCAGTGGCCATTGCCACTCAAACTCTGAAGGCAATTCTCCTTCACTGGCAAGTCTCTCCTGTCGTGACTTTCGCAAACTCCACTGAGCAATCAGTGTGACTACATAAGCTCCTAGAAACATCCAGCTAAACACAACCAAACGTCCCAGAAGATTCTCTTCAGGCAACCACCCTAATTCCAGGATCAAGTCGGTGTTGGCAAATTTCAACGAAGTCACAGCAACCAGCCCTGTAGCAACCCGATGCACCAATTTCTTGGAAGTAAACAGGGAAGCCACCAGACTTGCGATTGCGTAGATTGCGAAGACGACCAAAGTCAGATCTGAATTTGCCGCTTCCAAAAACGGAATATGAGAAGCGAATGCACTGGCCAATCCCACTCCGGCTAACAACAATACGCCTAAGTAACCCGCTTTACTAAACTCCGGTCGTTCGCGGTTCTCAATTCTCTCAAAGAAGAAGTGCGCAACCCCCGCGATGACGGCGATCACAGTGAACAAGATCGAGGTCATTCCGTTGGCAAGCTCATTACGTAATTGCACAAACGTCAAATCGTCCACATATCGGCTACTCAGATAGACACTCCAAACTCCAATTCCAACGCACAACGTTCCGGCGGCCGTGAGAAACGTAATTCGGGTCACATAACCAAAGATCAAAGCTAAGACAGCACCAACAAAACTGGCGATGATCATGCTGTTAACATCGGGGACAGCCAACAACATCGCAATGATGATTCCCATAGAACCTGTCACTGCCATCCACATGCCGCCCATTTGCAGTTTCAAATGATCATCGCTTTCAATCCGTCGATAAATCAACATGCCCGCCGAAACCACAATGAAACAAAGAATCATGAGTGGATTGGAAAGATACTGCGATAGTTCAATTCCCTGCTCCTGCGATTGGAGGCGGGAAAACATGAGCGCGATACAGGCTCCTAAAGAAAACACACCCAAGCCCAGAACTCGCAGCAGAGAAAATGCGTCGTCTGGTGTTACGTCTTCGGATTTACGAAAGTATCGATGTTCGCTAAGTATGGCAAAACTGATAAAGGCGATGGCTGGCAAAAGCAACACATTGGTATTCAACGGTGTTGGAATGAAATCCTCTCCCGTCATCGCTAACTTAATCACCAACTGACATAGACATGGCCCCATCAATGCCAGAATCAATGGCCACGGTCGCTCTGGTGCCAAGAGACGAGCTGAATAAAAACTCATCGCTCCAAAACTCACTCCGGCAACCACCACCGCCAAAATGAAAAAGATCCCCTGTTCTGCTAACGACGTGTCTCGCATCGTCGTCATTAAAACATTTAGCGGAATCAACAGATTTCCGATGAGTAAGACGACTCGACTCGAAGACGCCAGATTCCACTTCTTTAATGAGTAAATTCCAAAGATATGGAATAACGAAACGATGGTCAGGAATACGACCGACGATAGATAAGGAATGTTCTTGTAGGCTATGTTGAGAGCAGTCACGAGCCCAATCGAACCAATGATGATTAACAAACCAGCTACGAATTCACCAAGCTTAATGTTGCTTTCATCCATGAAGCCGCGCAGGATGTCGGCCAATCTGCGTGGAGGCTTGCTTGGTGGCACAGGTAAGGCCTGAGCGGGCGGAGCAACCTCTTTGGAAGCTTGAGGTACTGCAGGTTCCGTTTCTGGAACAACCCGAGCGACGGCAGGTTGCACCGGTACGGTTGCCGGACGATGAGGCTTGAATCCCGGAATCGCTTTCGGCGGAGCGGGAGCAACCGGCTCGGCGTCTTTAGCTGAGGAATCATCAGTGGGTTCGGCTGCGGACTCTGCCGTTTGGGGCTCCGATTGGGAAACAGGATCTTCGACATTAGTTTCCTCCTGCTCGGTTTCTTCGCCTGCTTGATCTTTCAAACCAGCAGAATCCGAAGGAGCACCGGTGAGAATTGCATGAGCCGTTGGTGGAATGGCTGGAGGAGCTAGAGTTGGAGGCAACTTTTCAAAGGGACTGTCCAGAGCTGGTTCATCATCTTGTTGTTTGACTGGTGAGCCACTCTCAAATGCACTGAAATCCAGAATCTCCTCCGCCGATTCCTGATCGACCTGAGCAGTTGAGGACTGTAAAGCAGACTTAAGCGACTCAGGGGCCTTTCCTCCGTAAACCTCCTGATCCGCACGCGTTAAATTCGAAATCCGATTCGCTTCCGAGTCATCCACCCATTCCCACTTTTTCCAGTTGGCAATCCTGACAAATAAATTGGGATAGAATGAGGCCGGCGTTTTCTTCTTGTTAAATGCATTTCCACAGCGTTGGCAGAATAGTGCATCATGACGACTCAATGCCTGACATTTGTCACAGGTCAAGTTTCCACTTTTCCCGTTTCGACTATTTAGCAGAACAACCAGAACAACAACGGCCATAATGAAAAATGAGAAACAACCGCCGTCGTCGATAAAATCGATGAAACCAATTAGCAAATTGGAGTTCAGTGACAACATAGCTTTTACCCTTTGAAGTAGCGCGGTTGTAATCGTCTATCTATTTTATCGGCCGCTGAGATTTATCACCAATCATCAAAGTAATACAATGAAGGCCAGTGACGTATTAATAACGCTACATAAATGAGCCTAACTGATAAAAACATATGACAAAGACAGCACTCATCACCGGTGGAACAAGCGGTATCGGACTGGGAATTGCCCTTGGATTCCAGGCGGCTGGTTACCAAATTGTCGCGACCGGAGTGACTGAACAGGAAATTCAGCAAACGCAAGAACAGCATCCTGAGCTGGACTGTCGACAACTGGATGTCACGTCAGATTCTCAGGTCTCCCAATGCTTGGAAAATCTGGAGCAAGTCGATGTGCTCATCAATTGCGCTGGAGTGATCCTTCGTGACAACCAAGAGCACACGCCGGAAGGCTTTCAGTCAGCCATTGATGTTAATCTCAATGGAACAATGAGGATGTGTTATGCAGCCAAATCGATGCTGCAACACAGCTCCGGGTGTGTCATTAACACCGCATCCATGTTGAGTTTTTTTGGAAGTGGATTTGTACCTGCGTATAGCGCCAGTAAGGGCGGCATCATGCAATTTACAAAAAGTCTGGCGATCGCCTGGGCTCCGGATGAGATTCGCGTCAATGCACTCGCTCCCGGGTGGATCCAAACCGAATTGACCAAACCCTTATATGAAGACGAGCAACGAAGCCGTCAGATTACCGACCGAACTCCCATGAACCGCTGGGGCAAACCTGCCGATGTTGCCGGCCCGGCACTCTTTCTCGCCTCGGATCAGGCCGAGTTCATTACCGGAGTCACACTACCTGTCGATGGCGGCTACAGCATCATGTAGAAAGCAGAAGAAGAGTGGCCTCTCTAAGTGAGGTTTTCTATCGAATAAATTGTTCGACAAAGTCTGCCCCAAGGCCAACACGCTCAAAGTGTTCCATACACATTTCAATTTTTTTGTGAACGTCGTCGTAGCCAACCGTTTGATGGTTTTCATCCAGATAGATTAGAGCTCCGCTGATATGAAACAGCGTAATCATCTCTTCAACTCCTTCGTCACAAACCAGCGTATGAACGTCACCGGGTGGTTCATAGACATAGCTTCCCTCGTTCGCCACCCAATCATGTTCCAGATAACGCCAGCTTCCTTTGATGACATAACCATGGACGGGTGCCGGATGGCGATGCCGACTAAGCACTCCGGACTTTCGTACCTTAAGTAGATTCACCCATTGCCCTGACGTGCGATTGAGGTGCAACGGACGAAACCAAACATTCTCCGCCTGGGGGACCCACAGCCGCTCGTCTTCCGGAATAGCGTCGGTTGTATAATCTGAAATTCCATATGGAAGAGATTCAAAGAACGCCATGTTTTTCTGATTCCAAATAAAGAGTTGTGAAGGTCTGGGACCGAGTGTCAGAGTTGTCTTTAGCTTAGAGCAACAGACGCCCCTTTGATCACAGCAGCAATTCGAACTGCTTCATGAACATGGTTTTCACTCAACTCTGCGGTTAGTTTCGCTTCATGAGATTGAACGCATAGCTCACATCCTTCCAGCACGGCACAGGCCATCGAGCACAATTCAAACATTGCCGTATTGGTCGCAGGACTCGTCATCCGGTTCATTCGTAAACCGGCTCGCATTTGTGAGTAACTTTCTTTTCCGACCATATGACGAAAACGATAATAAACCGTATTCATCGCCATAATTGCCGCAGCTGCTTTGGCATCTTCTCTGGCTTCTGCACTCAATGATTCCCCGGCATCCGCATCAATCGCGGCCACGAGTTTTTCATCCTGAATGAAGTAAGCCGAACAGAGAGCTACAGCCCAGGTTTCTTCGGCATTCAAAGTTTGACTCTGAGTCAGCACGGATGACAGATTTAACTTGATATCCTTTACCGGATCAGTCATCTGACTTCGTAACGCGTTAATATTATCCATAGCGGTTCGTACTCCCAGGAATGTCTATCTATATCTGCCGACCTATATCCATCTATATATAGATGTGGCATTTCGAGTTGATGTGGCAATGAGCCTTCAATCTAGCAGGTTCACTCCCCCTTTGAAACTCCGCAAAGAGGTCATAAAAACACTGTAAATACAGGCGTTTGGTAAATCTAAGCCTGACATTCAGCGTCAATCCATTCGATTCTAGCCGTGTTAAATCGTAACGGTTATGCCAGTTATACCGGTTTTTCTAAAGATGACGGTTATTCTGGTCGAAAAACGCATATAGCGGGTATTAGGTCCGTGCGTTCCTGCGTGGACATATCAATTAATCCCCGACTTAAAACACCTCGCCATGTGCGAGCAAGTAACCTGTCATTGGTAAATCCAATTATGAAAAAACAAACGCTTTGTTCACTGCTTACTTTCGGTAGCCTTGTCATTACCGGCTGTGTCGGAACTCCGACGATGCCCTTCGAAGATGTCCTTACGACGGCACCGTTGTTTAGAACATTGGAAAAGCAGGTCGTCGAGCAGGAATTGGACGAAGTCGGCACTAGCTCGCTCTCGAAATCAGCTCAGCAAGAGCTAAATCGCATTGCCAAATCCCAAAAAGTGGACAAACGTGTTCAGCTTGAAATCGAAAAAGGAAACGCCTTCTTTGACAAAGGTGATTTTGACACCGCGATTGCCTGCTTTGGCCATGCGATCCGGCTCGACCCTAACAATGTTGAAGCCCATTACCTACGTGGAATCGCTCATGGAGAACTTGGTGACACGGCCAATGAAACTGCCGACTATGGAACAGTCATCCGGCTGGACATTAACCATGCAGAAGCCTTCAACCGACTGGGCGTTGCTTATGCGAATCAAGGTAGTGTCGAGATTGCCATCACCAATTTTAGCGAGGCCATTCGAATCAATCCGGACTTCGTAGAAGCATACAATAATCGTGCTGTCGCCTTTGCCAATCAGGGAGACATCGAAAAGACGCTAACCGATCTCTCCGAGGCAATACGCATTAATCCGGATAACGCCGATGCTTATTTCAATCGCGCTATCATCTACAACAACATTCAGGAATTCGACAAAGCGGTCACCGACTTCACCGAGACGATCAGAGCCAATCCAGAGCATGCTCGAGCTTATATGAGTCGAGCCGATATTTTTGCCAGCCAAGGCAAAAACAAAAAAGCGATTGCAGATTATTCGATCGAAATCGAGTTAAAACCAAAATGGGCTGAGGCTCATTACAACCGAGGATTGGCCTTCAAGGCTCACGGTCAACAGGATGAAGCTGTAGCAGACTTCAGTAAAGCCATTGAACTGAATCCAAATAAGACTGAAGCGAAACCTGTTTCATTTCAAGCCACAACGGCGTCGCCTGAATAACACCAAAATCCATCTGCAATAAAAAATCCTGCCTCGCTGAATTGCCAGGCAGGATTTTTTTGTGTCACTGTGAAACGTGATCCAAAGCTCTTATAGAGTAGGATCGCCTTTCTTCCAGTTACATGGGCACAATTCGTCCGATTGAATCGCATCCAGTACTCGCAGAATTTCGCTCACATTACGGCCAACGCTTAGAGCATTAGCACTGGACCACTGAATGACTCCATTGGGGTCAACCAGGAAGGTCGCTCGAAGGCAAACGTCTGCGTTTGGATCGACGATACCAAGATCGTGAGCTAGTCGTTGAGCTCCAATCAGTGGGTAGGCAAGGTCTTTCAGATCGTCGTGAGACTGACACCATGCCAGGTGACAGTATTCATTGTCGGTGCTACCACCAACTACTTCACAATCACGATCATTAAACTCTGACAGCTGTGTATTGAACTCAGCAATTTCAGTCGGGCAAATGAAAGTAAAGTCCTTCGGGTAGAAGAAATAGCAAACCCATTTGCCATCGTAATCTGCGTTTGACAGACCTTTAAGGCTCTCGGGATCAGAACCGACATTGCACTTTACGTTGTACTCTGGAAACTTATCGCCAACTGTAAGCATGGCTTATTCTCTCCTGAAAATTTATAAACTGTTCGAGCTTTCGTTCGCTCGTTAAACGGTTAAATTCGTTGATGCTGTCAATGTATCACAGCAATACCGGACGCGAAAGATGCCCTAATCGGAGGACGGTTTCTGTTTATCTCTGTAAGCCACGCGAAGAATCGCCGGTAACAAAACCATATCGCCGATGAAGGCGACGGCGACGGAAATACAGGCGAGTTTAGAAAACAGCTGACTGTGGGGCATCACACTAATCGCACTAGCTGAAAAGCCGGCTATCAACACTAAAGTACTCACCACCAATGCGGCTCCCACCGAAGTGATGGAATTCCGTATCGCGCCATCGACATCCTGCCCTTCAGCCAATTCCCGTCGAAAACGAACCAGAAAATGAATCGTATCATCCACGGCAATTCCCAGACTAACTGTAAACAGCAGTACACTGGTCAGTCGCAATGGTTCGCCTGTCCAAACCAGATACGTTGCGGTGAACAGAAGCGGTAGGCAATTCGGTAGTAAACTGACAAGGCCCATTTTGATCGAACGGAACATGGCAGTCAGAACAACAATGATCACGGCTGCAGCAATCACTAGTGACTTCACTAAATCGTTAATCATGGTGGATAGATTTCGCGACGCAACCACGGCAGAGCCGGACACAGATAACTTGACACCTGAATGTCTCGACTCGATGACCGCTAAGCGATCACGAAATCGCTGAATCACCTGACGATGGTAATACATCCCCTGGTCGGCTAGACGCGCAACGACAATCGCTCGGCCAAGGTCCGGTCGCACCCACTGATCTGCAATGGCTTGCGGTAACGAAATCAACGGGCTTTGGTCTACGACTTCCTTGAAATTCAGAATGGAGAGCGGATTCATAATATCGTCGTCCCCG
>CALKCC010000320.1 GCA_938082855.1 uncultured Pirellulaceae bacterium
CTCGGTTCTCTGCTGACCTTTGACTGCAATGGCTTTTATGTTCTTAGCACCAAGTACGGCTCCACTGCCTCCACGGCCCGCATGACGGCCGCTATGGGAAATGGTGGCATAACGGACGAGCTTCTCGCCGCCGGGCCCAATAACTGCAAAGGAGTAATCAGGGCCCAGTTCGTCGCGCAATTGGTCCTCTGTTGACTCAGCGGATCGTCCCCATAGATGGTCCGCTGGCAGGAGACGGACTTCATTCTCTTCGATCAGAAGGATTGATGGAGAAGGCGCTTTTCCATGAATAAGTAATGCGTCATTACCCGTACGTTTGCCGGCGATGGCAAAAGTGCTACTCGCCAAGGAGTCGTTGATTCGGTCTGTGAGTGGGCTGCGGCTGACGACCGCAAATTTAGCACTGGTAGTTAAAGGACTTCCGACCAGAGGGCTGAATGCAAAAACAATACTGGCTTCCGGGGAGAGTGGATCTGCGTCCCAGGCGCGATGGTCTAGCAGAAGTCGCGTACCTAATCCGCTTCCGCCGATATATGTCTTGAGAGTTTCCGGAGCGATCTGAAGGGATTCAGCTGTCCCTTTGGAAACGTCGATAGACAGATATTGGCCATGGTATCCGTTGACTCTTTCCATCGTTACCCACCAGCATCCATGGAAAGGATAAGAAGAGAATCACCGTCGTGTGCGACTCCGTCGTCCTCCTGATAGAACCGGTCACCGTTGAGATTCACGGTGAAATTCTTATCGATTCGCGACCCATTCATGCAATGTTGTTGGAACTCGGGATGTCGGTTAGAGATCGCTAGGATGACATCGTGAATACCCATTTGCTCACCCTCGAATTCCAGCATTTCGCTTGCCAGGCCGACGCGCTGACGAGGGATACCGTAATACTCGATTTTGATCTTCATGGATTTTTACGCTGAGGTGGCTATGGGTTGCTTGCAAGAAGCAGCGGCAGGCGGGAAAATGAACCTTTTATTCATGTTAAACACAGAAGTGAATATCGACAATCAATCCAAGTTTCACTGCGTGAACCATACTGGGCGACCCGGTAAATACCTTCAGGAGAACAATTCAATATGTACCGTACATTTATGCGATCATTGGCTGTTGTTGGGCTATTAGCCCTTGGCATCTCGACATTGGATGCAGCAGGACCAAAGATTACGGATCCGGCGAAAGTTGATAGCGACTATGCGCTGCAAGGTGAGTATAGCGGCTCATTTGAGAATGATGGGGAAACCTATAAAGCAGGTGCTCAGATTATTGCCCTAGGTAATGGTGAATTCGCCATTTCCTTTTACCCAGGTGGACTGCCAGGCGATGGTTTTGGCAAGGACAAATCGAAAGTGGTACGAGCTAACGGTAAGCTCGAGAATGGCTCTGTAAAGTTCACAGGAGAAAAGGGTTCAGCCGTTTTATCGAAAGATGGCATCGCGTTGTTTGACACAGATGGCAATGGTGGCCCAGTACTCAAAAAGGTCAATCGGAAAAGTCCTACGTTAGGTGCCAAGCCTCCGAAAGGTGCTGTGGTATTGTTCGATGGTTCGAATGTGGACAACTGGAAAAACGGTCGACTATCAGATGATGGTTTATTGATGGAAGGAACAACCAGCAAGAATCTGTTCCAGGATCACCGTATTCATCTCGAGTTCCGAATTCCCTATCAGCCACTTGATCGAGGGCAGGGCCGAGGTAATTCAGGGATTTACGTGCAGGGTCGATATGAGATTCAAATGCTTGATTCATTTGGATTACATGGAGCGATGAATGAGTGTGGCGGAATTTACAGCGTGACTGAGACTCCGATTAACATGGCATTCCCGCCACTGACCTGGCAGACCTACGATATTTACTACACGGCGGGCCGTTATGATGACGACCAAAAAGTCATCAAACATCCTTCTGTGACGGTCTATCACAACGGCGTGAAGATTCATGACAAAGTGCAATTGCCGGGAGAACGTAATACAACGGCTGCACCGCTCAAAGCTGGCCCAGCTCCAGGACCTGTTTTTCTACAGAACCATGGCTGCCCAGTTCGCTACCGAAACATCTGGGTTGTGGAAAGTGCTGAAGAGTAATACTCGAGCCCTTATTTGACTCACTGCAAAGTTCACAAGGCTACAGTTCTACTCAGGGCTGTAGCCTTCTTTGTCGATGACTTCAAAGATGTAGCCGTTGGGATCTTTGAAAAAGAACCGCTCGAACGGTGTATCACGAATCGGGTCAATGAGTTCGGCGCCCTGTTCCAGAAGGCGTGATTTTAATTCAGTAAATTCACTGCCGGGAAAGAAGATGGCAAAGTGTCTCCCAAATTCCGCTTCAAAGTTGGAAACCTCAAATCCTTCGACAAGAAGCAGGTGTAGTTGTTGACCCGGTGCGATGTCCAGCCAGTCAGCGGTGCGGTTGATATTATCCGGCTGGGAAATAGGCGTCCAACCGAGGGTTCGTTGAAAGAACTGGCTGGAGGCAATAACGTCCTGGGTAGCTAATGTTAAATGGGCAAACGACATGGTAATTCCTTATTCGTGTTATGGGCTCTATCATAAATAAGGAAGTGGATACAATAAACTCGTGAGAGCCCCTGATCCGTTGCATTTATTTGCTCACAAGAGAATGGAACTGCATAAAGTATGAATAACTGGAAATCACTGAGTCTGTTATTGGTGGCGATGGTCATTGGTTGTGGTGAGGTGGAACAGGCCGAGCAGTCGAATGTTGAGGAGCCGAAGGCCTTAGTCCCCGGTGTGGATGTACCTTTGAATCCGCAAGGAGATATTCGCCCCAAGCCGAAGCCGAAACCAAGACTCAATCTTGAACCGGAAGCTCCTCCACAACGACTGGTGAACACGGCAGGCGTAATTCAACCTGAGGTCACCAAACTTCTCGAACAAATAGATCAGAGTCGCCTGGAAGGGCCGACAGTAGTTGCCTGGATCATGGATCGATCTAAAAGTGCTTCCAATATGGTGGATGGTGTCCGCCTGCAGGTGCAGTATTATTACGACGAACTGGCGATTGAGCGAGAAAAGCTTGAGTTGGATGAGTCGGCGGAAATTGAACATCATCACCTGCATACGACGGTGTATTCGTTCGGGGAAGCGATTGAATGTAATTTGCCGCTGAGTGATGAATTAGCCGAGGCAAAGGATGCTCTGACAGCGATTTCTGTCGACAACTCCGGCATTGAAAACTCCTTCACTGCGTTAAAGGCCGCGTTTGATGAAGTAAAGGAAATTCGTGTTGAGCATGGATGGGAGGTCTTCCTTGTTGTTGTTACGGATGAAGCCGGTGATGATCAGCAAGTCGCTGAGGAATTACGACCGGAATTGGCCAAGTATGCAGTCCCGCTTTATGTCGTCGGAGTGAATGCCCCATTTGGAAAACAGGCTATTCTGCCGGAGCATGTAGAAGCAGGTGCGAACGGTAACACTGATCGTCAATTTATTAACCAGGGACCAGAGACACGGGATTTAGAACAATTGCTATTAGCCTATCCGGCGGCAGGACTAAGTATGGATACCGTCGACAGTGGCTTCGGTCCTTTTTCCTGGGAGCTGCTTTGTCGTAGTAGTGGCGGAGCGTTTTTAGGATTGAAAGCTCCTGGTTACACATCGTCCATGCTGAGCCGACCGGGCAGCCGACCTGTGGCTTTGATCGGTTCGTATGGCGGAGCAAGAATGTCAAAGTATGCACCTGATTATGTTAGTCGGGCTAAGTACGACGAAATGGTTCAGGCCAATGGTGCAGTCAAAGCGCTTTTAGATGTGGCCCAACTAGAGAACATTCCGACGCTGATGAATTATCAGGTGGATTTCGAAGGAGCGGACGTCACGCGATTGAATCAGGCATTAAGCCAGGCTCAATTGATGCCTGCTCAGATCGAACCAGGATTAAATGCAGCGTACAACATTTTGGCCGCGGGTGAAGGTGATCGAATCAATCTTAAAAAACCTCGTTGGCAGGCAGGCTATGATTTGGCGATGGGACGTATCTTGGCAGCGAAATCCCGGGTCGAAGGTTACAACGCGATGCTTGCCGCCTTGAAGCGTGGTAAGGTGTTTGAAAACGAAGGAAGTACCCGCTGGGTTTTAACTCCTGCCGAGGAAACGGAAGCAGGAAGTGCGGTTAAAAAACTTGGTGAAAGAGCGATCGAGTATCTTGAGCGAGTGAAGGCCGAGCATGAAGGAACTCCTTGGGCTCAAATGGCCGAAATGGAATTACAAATCCCTGTTGGTTGGAAGTGGATGGAGCAATAAATGAGTGAGCAGGAATCAAATCAAAGTTTTGAGCTCCCAATCTATAAGTCACAGGATTGTGAGGCCGAAGCACCGGCACCGCAGGTGACGTTGGATATGTTTAACGAGTTGCAACTGGAAGTCATGCAGCTGCGAGCGGAATTTGCGAAGTTGCGAACACAGCTGGAGCAAAGTGCCGAATCGGCTGATTAGAGTGTCTTCAGTAAGTCGGTAACAATGGCCGTTAGTTTCGGCTCAGCCAGTCGAGCGATGTCCACCACTTCTTCAGCGGAAGTTTCCGTAAGAGCGTCTGGTTTGGCGACATTGGTTACAGCGGAAAGAGCGAGTACTCGCATATTCAAAGAATGAGCGGTGAGGACTTCCGGGACGGTGGACATTCCCACCACGTCTCCACCGATTGTGCGAACCATACGATACTCGCTGCGGGTTTCGTAGTTGGGTCCTGTGAGGCTCACATAACACCCTTCGTGTATGGCCCAGTCTTCTTTTCGACCGGTCCGTAAAGCGAGCTCTATGAGTTCTCTGTCATAAAGCAAAGTTCCAGGTTGTTCAGAACCGGGAGGAATGAGTTCATCATTCGCGAGTGCCTGGTGTTTGCGGAACATAAGGTTGATGTGGCTGTTCATGATCATGATGTCGCCACCATTGTATTTTGGATTGACTCCACCGCTGGCATTCGAGACGACAAGGATTTCAGCGCCTAGTTGTTGCATGACATAAACCGGAAGGACGGCTTCCATTACCGGGTAACCTTCATAGAGATGAAATCGCCCCTGCATTGCAATGACAGGTACATCTTCCAAAGTGCCAATGACGAGCTGGCCGTGATGACTCAATGCGGTTGATTGAGGGAAGTGAGGAATTTCAGCGTAAGGAAGAGTTAACTCGGGTGAGATATGAGTCGCGAGTTTCCCAAGTCCGGTTCCGAGGATTATGGCTACTCGAGGAATTGTCGGTGTCTGCTCACGGACGAATGCCGCAGCCTCAGAGACTTTTTGGGAGTATGACAATGTATCGCTTGGCATAGTCGTACTATTTATGAATTCTCTGCAGCGAGTACACCCTTTACCAGGGTGGTCAATCGAGGCTCAGCTTCGTTGGCGACAGCAATGATTTCTTCAACATTGGCTGGCTTCAAGGCATCTGGCAAGCACATATCGGTGATGATCGAAAACCCGACGACGCGTAGGCCGCAATGGACAGCAACGATGACTTCCGGAACCGTGGACATACCGACAACATCCGCCCCGATCGTCCGCAGGAAACGGTATTCTGCTCGGGTTTCCAGGTTGGGTCCTGCCACTGCCACGAAGACACCTTTGTGAGCAACGATATCTTCTTTACGAGCTATTTTCAGAGCACGGTCTACGAGTGTCTGCTGGTAGGGCTCGCACATGTCCGGGAAACGTGGCCCGAGACGATCGTCATTAATTCCGATCAAAGGGTTGTCCCCCATGAGGTTAATGTGATCTTCAATGACCATGATATCGCCACAGCGATAGTTAGGGTTCATGCCACCACAGGCATTCGAGACGACTAACAACTCGGCTCCCAGAGCTTTCATGACACGCACGGGCAGGGTGATCATATCGAGTGGATAGCCTTCATACATATGCATACGGCCTTCCATCGCGACGATTGGGAGCCCTGCAAGGGTGCCGCAAACGAGTCGACCAGCATGGCTGACGGCGGTTGATTTGGGAAAGTGTGGAATGTCTCCGTAGTCGATGGCAACATCCACTTCGATTTCCTGAACCAGACTTCCCAGGCCTGTCCCTAGAATGACACCGGCATGGGGAGTTTTGTCCCATTGTTTCTTAATTTCTGCTACGGCATCTTCGATCTTGTCGTGCAAATCCAGCATCTAAAAACTCTCTCATCGCGTTATTCTTCCAATTAGGTGCCTAGATTCTAACAAAAACATCCGGTGCCACCCACTCTTGGTCAAATTCCAGACCGGAATAGGTGACACCCACTCATGGCCGGTCCGGCTTTCAGCCTAAATCCGCCAGAGGACTCAGAAATGAAGCTTTTGAGCTGATTGCCTGAATCTGAGGCTTGGAATTCGATTAAGTGCCACCCACTTTTGGAGTTGGTAGTTTGGGTTAAATAGAGAAAGGCATATTGAGATGAACGAGTGGGTGTCACCTATTTTGGAGGGGATTTTGGAGGAGGAATGAGTGGGTGTCACCTATTAAATGCTGTTCATTTAAAGGTTGTGGGGCACTAGCGGAGAAGGGGAAGTGAGTTCACAATAAATACTGTTATTAGGCGGGAAAAGTGCCGATTTTAGCTAGATGGGCACTATTCTCCACTTAGGTTGTGGGCGTTTAGGCAGCCTAACCCTTTGGAAAGCAGTAACATGTCAAAAACTTACATCCTTATTCCTGGCCGAACGAGTCAGCAAGGTGTAGGCATTAATGAAGGTAAGTTCGAGGAAACCTATCAAAGCGAAATTTCCGTTTTGCAAGTGGCACTCGATGACATGGAAGAGCTTGGCTTGGAAGCTAACGACTTTGTTCGCGTAACGAGTGAACACGGTGAGATTGAGATAAAGGTCAAGCCTGCAAAGAAGGGTGAATTGCCAGCAGGACTGTTGTTTATTGCCTATGGCGACTATTCAAGTCGGCTCATGGGTGCAGACACTCACGGTTCTGGAATGCCTACAAGCAAGGGAATTGACGTGACGATGGAAAAGATCGCAGCTCCGAGTGAGTAACGCCGTCTAAGTGCCAGCCAACAGGAGAAATTAACTGGAGCCAAGGCTCCCGTCGGTCAGACAGAATCGTGCGAACCGGTGAAAACCGGTCATGTCTGAACGAGATTGATATCGCACGCACAGTGGAGCGTAACCAAGTGGCTACTGTTACACCTGATGCGTCGCAACAAGAACCGGAACTAAAAATCGTCGAAGATGCCACCTGCACATTTTGTGGGTGTGTGTGCGACGACATCGAATTGACCGTGAAGGGTCATGAGATCACCCAGGCGAAGCGAGCTTGCGTACTTGGCAAAGCCTGGTTTCTAAATCACTCGGTTGATGACCGTCCTTCCTGCCTGATCAAAGGTCAACCTGCATCGGTTGAGGAGGGCATTGAGCGTGCCGCTCAGATTCTCACGCAATCGCGGTACCCGTTAATGTACGGCCTTAGTGATACAACCACAGAGTCTCAACGTGTGGCTGTTAGTATCGCCGACTGGGTTGGGGCTAATGTCGATACCACCACGTCGGTTTGTCACGGACCTTCCGGGATGGCCTTTCAAGGCGTGGGCGAAGTGACTTGCTCATTGGGAGAAGTACGAAACCGTGGGGACATGATTATTTTCTGGGGATCCAATCCAGCAGAAAGTCATCCTCGGCATTTCACTCGATACAGCCTGATGCCCAAAGGGATGTTTGTGCCCAATGGACGTAAAGACCGCACCTGCGTTGTCATTGATGTTCGCAAAACAAAGTCCGCGAACACTGCCGATATCTTCATTCAGCTGAAACCACGGTCAGACTTCGAGGCTTTGTGGACTTTACGTGCTTTGTGTGCGGGGGTTGAATTGGAAGCCGAGCAAGTTCTAGCTGATACCGGCGTGGAACTTGCCGTCTGGCAGGATTTGATGGATCGCATGAAAGACTCGCGATTTGGAGTCTTCTTCTTCGGAATGGGATTAACCATGACTCGGGGAAAACATGCCAACACAGAAGCATTACTGGCTCTGACTCGAGATATGAACCAGCACACTCGCTTCGTTTGTAAACCTAACCGCGGTCACGGTAATGTGACGGGGGCGGATAATGTGGTCGCTTGGCGAACGGGTTATCCATTCGGTGTGAATTTGGCACGTGGTTATCCTCGCTTCAATCCTGGTGAATATACGGCCTCAGACGTGCTTGCTCGAGGCGAAGCGGATGCAGCGATTATTATCGCCAGCGATCCGATGGCCAACTTTAGTGAGCCTGCTCGGCAACATCTAAAGTCGATCCCCTATATTGCCTTCGACCCGAAAGAAACACCAACAACCCGGAATGCAGAAGTGGCATTTACGGTAGCCACCTACGGTATTAACGTGCCAGGAACGGTTTATCGGATGGATGATATTCCGATTCCGCTACGTCCGGCTTTTGATTGTCATCATCCGAGTGATTTGGAAATCCTGCAGGGCATTGAAGCCCGAGTTCAGGAGATCCGAGCGCAAGGGCTAGTCTCTTCAGAAGAAGGCTCCAGCCTTCGTCCTGCCAGAGAGTTAGCGGATGGGGGCATTGCCGAGTAAACGCCGAAGCATGCCGAGTTGTCCTGCGTGCAGCATTTCGTGGTGAGCGCAGAAAATGAGGCACCCCAGTTTGTTTGGATAGGCTGCGTAGGGGTCATCGACCGGATCCTGTAACTGATCTACAGGGTACGAAGCCAGCTCTTCCATCGACTGATTGTAGACTCGTTCGAACACATCCAAGATTTCGTCGATTCCGGGATAGAATTCCGGATCTGCGTTGGGAGTGGTCCCTCGAGAGAATTTTTTGCGGAAGGAAGAAGACATTAATTCAGTGTCTTCTAACTTTCGACCGCGTTGGCGGAATAACACTAAGCCATACTGAGCCATGGCGAGGTGTCCAACCTGCCAGGCAACATGATTAATCCCTTCAACAGGTTGTCGAAACCAGTTGTTTTGGTCGATACCCTCCAATAGTGATTTGGTGTATTGACGAGCGGCTACGATTTGATCGATCGCCATTTGAAGGTTTGCTGAATCAGACATAGGTTCTTTTTCGGCTCATAATAACGACTAGGTTACTGGTACTAACCACATGACGACATCCTATTTAAAACTCGCCGGTGGATATGTTTACGATCCATTAAATGGTGTGGACGGTCAAGTACAGGATATTTGGATCCTGGACGGCAAGATCGTGGATCCACCAGGCCCTGGTGTTCGCGCAGGCCGTGTGATTGACATGGCAGGCTATGTCGTGATGCCCGGCGGCGTGGATATGCACTGTCATATTGCTGGACCTAAGGTCAATATGGCCAGAAAAATGCGGCCTGAAGAGAAGCGTCGCGATGAGATAATCGAACGAACTCAAAAGACGCATAGTGGCACGATGGGAAGTGTTCCGAGTACGTTTGCCACGGGTTACAAATACATCGGGCTTGGATATACCACAGCCTTTGATGCCGCTGTTCCACCTCTGTCGGCTCGACACGCTCACGAGGAATTTGAAGATACTCCCTGCATCGACAAAGGTTTCTATGTCCTGACAGGCAACAACCACTTCGTCATGAAGTCGATTGCCGAGAATGAGCCGAAGAAACTCAAAGGCTTTGTTTCCTGGCTACTTGGTGCGGCCAAAGGTTACGCTCCGAAACTTGTAAATCCAGGTGGAGTGGAAGTGTGGAAACATCACCCTCGCGGTAATGTGGACACGATTGATCAAACGGTCGACCACTATGACGTCACTCCTCGTCAAATCATTTCGGGATTAACTCGAACGGCCAACGAAATCGGCTTGCCTCACCCAGTACACATCCACTGTAACAATTTGGGGATGCCTGGGAATTATTCCACCACGCTAAACACGATGGACGCTTTGGATGGGCACAACGGCCATATCACTCACATTCAATTCCATAGTTATGGTGGTGGCGAAGGTAAGGAAGAAACCTTTTGTAGCAAAGTGCAGGAACTCGCCGACTATGTGAACACCCATGAGAACGTCACTGTTGATGTTGGTCAGGTGATGTTCGGGGAAACGACGAGTATGACCGGAGACGGTCCGCTTGGTTACTATTTGCATAACGTATACGGTACGAAGTGGTTTAGCGCCGACACTGAATTGGAGTCGGGTTGCGGCATCGCACCGATCAAGTACCGAAATAAGAGCTTGGTTCATGCCCTTCAGTGGGCAATCGGTCTGGAATGGTATCTGTTGGTGAGCGACCCTTGGCGTGTTGTGATGAGCACCGATCATCCGAACGGCGGTTCATTCTTGGCTTATCCTCAGATCATCCGATTGTTGATGGACAGCACTTATCGCAATGAAGTATTGAAGACCGTCCATCCCGAAGTGGTCAATCGATGCATTCTGGCAGATCTCAAAAGAGAGTATACATTGAATGAGATCTGCATCATTACACGTGCCGGCCCGGCCAAGATCCTTGGGTTAAAGAACAAAGGTCACTTAGGGGCCGGAGCGGACGCAGATATCACAGTGTATTTGCCACATGAAAATAAAGAGCTTATGTTTGAGCTCCCCAAATATGTCATCAAGTCAGGTGTTGTGGTTGTGGAAGATGGTGAGATCCGAGAACCACTTTTCGGAAAAACACTCCATGTTGACCCTGACTATGATCAAGAGATTGAGGGAGATATTTCAGATTGGTTTGAGGAATATTACTCGATCCGATTTAGGAATTATCCTGTACAGGATGGCTATTTACACGAAGCCGAAGTGGTGGAATGTGAATCGAAAGACGATTAGTCGAGTGAATTAAACTGAGCCAGCACCTGTGGGTCTGGCTCCAGGCCGGCCTGCTGAAGGGCTGCTAGGTAATCACTCGGTTGATTTAAATTAGCCAGACTTGATAGATCCGGATCTGCTCCACGCAGTTCTTCGGTAGATACAAGTACGGTTTCAACCTGTTCGAATAGAAACAACGGCCGACGTTTTCCGGCATCCAGCAGTGAGTCAATCACTGGAAGAACGGATGTTCGATAAACGGCGGCAAGTGGATGTCGGAATCCGTCCTCCACGACGACAGCGGCTTCGGCATTACCGAGGCGGCTGGCAACGGCCTGGACGAACTCAGGCTGAAGCAAAGGTACATCACAACTGGTTACATATGCGGCTGAACTCTCTGGAGCACTTTGTTTTAGAGCTGCCAGTCCCATCCGGATTCCCTCTAAGGGGCCCTGGTCAGGAAGTCGATCCTGTGTAACCAAGAGGTTGTCTGGCATGGCAGGTAGCTGCTGAGATGCCGCTTTGACAGCCACGATGGGTGATACCACTTGCGACATGATACGAATCACTCGCTGCAGCATTGTCTCGTTCCCGAACGGCAACAGGGCTTTGCTTTGTCCCATACGGCGGCTCTGTCCTCCGCAAAGGACAATTCCGGCTAGTGGTTGATTCGAATCAGTCATTACCATCCAATACCAAGTAAACCTATATAGAGTTTATAATCCCCCGAGCGTTGTTTTTACAGACAAGAACGATCCATGACTCTCGAACTTACCTATAACGGCGACACAAACATCCCAGTAGAAATCGAAGGGATTAATCCGGATACGATCCAATCGTTGTCTATTGCAGAAATTGAAAAGCTGCCCGTCTTTCACGGTAAAGAAAAGTGTGTGGTGGGTGACTTCTTCAAGGTCAGTGGTGATGCTGCCGACCTCCATATGCAGCTGAGCGGTACCTTAACCGGTGTTCATTGGATTGGAACGAAGATGGAAGCCGGTCAGATTACGATTGAAGGAGACTGTGGGCGTCATCTGGGCAGTGAAATGCGAGGTGGTTCCATTACAGTCAACGGAAATGCCGGCGATTGGATAGGTGCCGAAATGAAGGGTGGGCTGATCCATGTGCATGGCAATGGAGGCCATCAGGTAGGCGCGGCCTATCGGGGAAGTGAACGAGGGATGAATCGGGGTACCATCATTATTGATGGAAATGCCGGAAACGAAATCGGGTTAACCATGCGTCGCGGATTAATAGTTATCGGCGGTAATGCAGGAGACCTAATTGGATTCAATATGCTGGCTGGTACGATCATGGTGTTTGGTGAATCCGGCATCCGTCATGGAGCAGGAATGCGACGTGGCTCGATTATCTTTATGGGTGAATCTCACCCGCAATTGCTTCCGAGTTTTCGCCATGCAGTTCGCTACCAGCCAGAATTCATGCAGGTGCTTTTGAGAAAGATCACTGCAACTGGATTTGAAATCGCTCAGCCGATGTTGGATTCAAACTTTGACCTCTATCATGGAGACATGATCGACGGCGGTCGAGGTGAAATCTTATTACGCGCCTAGTCGTTCGGCGTGCAATCTAGCAATCATCTCAGGCGGGTGAAAAACCGAGTGTCGTTAATTGTTCACGCACGTCTTCGTCTTGAAGCAGTTGAAGAAATGCCTGCACGCCTGATTTCTCGAGTCGATCTATCGGGATGATAAAGTCATACTCCTCATCCGCGATGGGGACAAACTCAAGCTCGGGACTGACTACGCCTTGGATTGCAATTCCCCAGTCAGCCGAGCCATTTTGAATACTGGACGCGACTGCGTGGTGACTTCGGGATTGGAATAGATACCCATTTGGTAATGTGTCGAATTCTGAAAGCAGATTGTCGATCAATATCCTCGTTCCGCTACCCTGGTTACGATTCACCATCTGAATTGAGTGATCGCTGGTCGCCAATTGAAGGACATCTTGAATGGACTTGCCGCTAAAACGGACATCCCCTTTTCTAAAGAGGATCCCTTGAGTGCGACGATAGCCTTTGATGAGTTGAAGTGAATCATCCAGCAAGTGCTCGTTGTAGACATCTCCGGTTGGATTGAGTAAATGGACGCCAGCAATGTCCGCTTCTCCTCGACGGGTGGCTTCAACGCCTCCGGTTGATCCTACGTTGATTGACTTATTGTGGAATCCGGACTGTTGTAATTCCGAAAGGATTAAGTCGAGGCCTACGCAATGGCTTCCAATGACGACCAGGTCTGCGACCTGAAGCTGTCCACCTAGCAGAGTCACTTGAACGGGAGCGTTCTCCTCCAGGATCTCCTGATGTCGATCAATGGTTATAAATCCGTCCGCGTGACTAAAGGTTGTTACGCTGCCACTACCTTTTCCCATCGGATAGGCAGCCAGGGTTTCGTCAGGGCCAGAGACTAAGCCCACCAATAGATATTCAGTGCGTCCAATTTCTGATTGTTTGCGGATAGCCAACCGGGCATCGAGTTGTGTTTGGTCCTGAGGAGTCTTACCGGCGAGTAGACGGATGACCGGGGCCACAAACTCATGAAAGGTGAATATCGCAGACGTGGGAAAACCCGGCAGGATGACAACAGGTTTTGCCTGAGTTACCGCGAGACATATGGGTTTACCAGGTTTCAAGGCAACTCCATGCGCGACAATGCCTGGGTCGTTCAAGGCTTCGACCACCTTGTACGAGATATCACCTTCACCTTTACTGGTGCCTCCTGAGAGCAGGACCACATCACAGGAGTCGATGGCTTGTTCAAGTAATTGTTCCAGTTGCCCAGCATGGTCCTGGACGATCCCCAGGTTTACTGGCGTTGCTCCCAATTCAGTCACCGCATCGGCCAGAATTCTGGCGTTGGAGTCATAGACCAGAGATGGCTGCATGGTTTGGCCGGGAGGAATGATCTCGTCGCCGGTCGAGATGATTCCAACCTTTGGCTGCATAAATACAGGTATTTCCGTCTCACCAATAGCAGCCAGAACACCGGTTTCTCTGCTTGTCAGTACATCTCCACGTCGCAGAATAATTTCTCCGGCAGCAATATCGGAGCCGGCAAAGGCAATTCCAAAACCGGAGTTTACGCTTTTGCGAACTAAGAGCTGATTCTCTACCAGGTCAGTATGCTCGACCATGACAATCGCATTGGCTCCACGAGGAATCATTCCTCCGGTGGCAACACTCATGGCCGTACCGGCGAGAACTTCTGAGCTTGGCACGACAGCAGTTGCAATGGTTTCTTCCAGTAGTGTCAGTGCTACCGGCTCTTCTTCCGTGGCTCCATAGGTGTCTTCAGCTTTGACAGCGAAACCGTCATAATTCGAACGGTCAAATGAGGGAACATTGTGGGAAGAGCGGATGTCCTGAGCAAGGATTCTACCTAAGGCGTTTTCGAGAGGGACCAATTCCATACCGACAGGTTGTAGATTCAGCGCGTCACGAAACCGTTGTTCCGCTTCATCGCGATTTATTACTTCCAGAAATTGTCGTTGTTCGGCCATTTTATTCGTATAAGTAAACGGTAACTTCAGCGTCGCGGGCGTAACCTTCTAGATCTTCAGGAATGATTACAAATCCATCTGCCCGCGTGGTACTACTGAGAACGCTGGCACCACTGATCGATATCGGCTCGACTTGCCCATCCAAAATACTGACTCGGGCATAGTCCGTACGCCCCACAGTCGAGACAAGTTTGCGAGATAGTGGAAGCACCTGGCTACGGTGGGGCCATTGAGCAGGAAGGCCAGCGAGTTGACGGATGGCTCGACCTGCAAAGAATTCGTATGCACATAGACAAGACACTGGGTTACCGGGTAGAAGGAACACGAGTCGATTGTCGATCGTTCCCATACCACTGGGACTGCTGGGACGCATCGCAACGCCATGAATGTCCAAACTTCCATGTTCGGCAACTAGACGAGGTGCGTGATCTTCTTGGCCAACACTTGAACCTCCCGAGACAATAATAATATCAGCATCGCTCTGTAATGCCTCCAGAATACTTTCCGGATTGTCACTGATGATCCCTGGATGAATAACGGTACCGCCATCTCGTTCGATGAGCGCCGTAAGCATGGGGCTATTCGCATCACAAATCTTGTGCTCTACAGGCATCGAACCTGGAGGCAACAATTCATTCCCCGTGATTACCAAACGCACACGCGGTTTCTGGAAAACTGGCACTTCGCCAACACCGATGGAACTCAAAACTCCCAGATCCTGTGCTCGTAGCCGACGAAATTGCTGGAGAACGACGGTATCGGAATGAATGTCCTCACCGGGGAATCCAACATGCTTCTCGGGAGCAACTTCGCCTTGAACCAGGATTTGATTGTCTTCAATGACTGTTTGTTCAACTGGTAACACTGCGTCAGCGCCGAGAGGCATCGGTGCGCCTGTCATGATTCTCACAGCATGTCCTGCGGTAACCTGCTCTGTGAATGGGTTACCCGGAAGTGATTCACCGATGACCCTGAGTGTTAAGGGATTATAAGCTGAGGCTCCAGCTGTATCGCTTCCTAATACAGCGAAGCCATCCATCATGGCTCGGGCAAAGTGTGGGACATCGATGGTACTACAAACATCTTCAGCTAACACCCGCCTGGCCGCGTCTTGTAATTGGATATACTCAATCGACCGTTCAGGAATACTACGATCCACCCACTCGAGACTTTGCTCGACGGTCCATCGGCGCGCAAATCCCTTCATGCGTACATCCGTTGGACGAATTGTGGGGTCAGTTGCCATTCGAATCTTTACTTTATCTAACCGGTGATATAATCGCGCCAGATGTCGAGCTGTTCCTGCGTCATCGTGTTCTCACGGATAAAGTCATTATCAAGAATGATATCTGTCCCCTTGATTCGAACTTTGACACTCAGACGTCCATCGTCACGATATTTAAAAAAGACCTCGGCGGCAGCGTTGTCTGGCAGTGGAGTTGGAATGCCACGAATGCGACAGGTTCCGATGGATTCACAGGCGTCCGGTGATCGACTCTCGCCTTCCACGATCTCAAGTTTGATAGATTCCTGACCTGGTCTTATGCGGAATTCACGACGGGCTGTTATCGGAAGCCCTGTGTTACGAGGAATGATACGTGCTGTTCGGGGGCGCTTGGTTTCCGGATCCATCCCCACGACCCCAAGTGTATGTGAATTGACATTTTGAACATGGAAGCTAGGTGGACGTCCGGAGAGTTTTTCGAGGAGTCTTCCGGCGTGTAAGGCAGCACCGTGGGCAACGGCTTCATCTGGCGAGACGCTGTGGTCGGGAATTAACTGACTTTCATTTTGTAACATCTGGCTAACAGCGGGCATTCTGGTTGATCCGCCGACCAGTAACACATGGCTGATATTACTCCATTCCAACCCGGCGGCTTTGACCGTTTGACTGGTTGTGAAGCGAGTGCGTTCCAGCAAATCGGCAGTCAGTTCTTCGAATTGTTGACGAGTCACTGTGATTGTTAGTGTTTGCTGCTGTAGTTCAATCGTCGCCACGGCTTCTTCGGCTTCCGTCAGGCTATGCTTTAGCGTCCGAGCAACCTGCCACAGGTGACCGGTGGAATTAGGTTCGTTTCGAGGGTCCTGTCCTAATTGTTGAATACACTGATCAGCCAGAAAATCTACGAGACGTTGATCCCAGTCCACGCCTCCTAGCTGGACATCGCCATCGGTAGCCAAAGCCCGATATTCCCGATTTTCGATCTGGACGATCGTAACATCAAACGTGCCTCCGCCTAAGTCATAGACCAAGACAGTTTTGTTGACCTCTCCGTCATCCTGTTGATGGCCATAGGCCAGTGCGGCGGCAGTGGGTTCGTTGATAATATCCAGGACGTCCAATCCGGCGAGATAGCCTGCATCCTGGGTGGCTTTCCGACGTGTTTCGTCAAAGTAGGCTGGGACTGTGATTACAGCTTGCTTAAAGTCACCAATTTGCTGAGCGGTATCCCGTCGGAGTTTATTGAGGATAAATGCTAATAACGCTTCGGGAGGATATTCGAAGCCTTCAATTTGTTTGTGATAACTTCGTTTGCCTAAATCACGTTTGGTGTATTCGGCAATGCTACCGTAGCGAGATGCCTTTGCTGCTTCTGCCTCATGGCCGACAACCACATCCTGCTCGTTGAACAGCAGGATGCTTGGCGTTGTCAAATCCCCTTCTGAATTGGGGAGCGTCTTTGGGTTTCCGTTTTCGTCAAGGATAGCCACTGCTGAATACGTAGTGCCTAAATCAATGCCGACAGCGGGTATGGTTTCTTGTGTCATTTATGTATTCACTGAAGTCGAACAGAAGGCGACATTCATAATCTCCGAATCTTCTTTCATTGTAGATAGAAAAACTAATTCGGCAGAGTGGAATTATTGCGTGAGGTTGTCTCGCAAGACTTGGTAGATGGCGCTATTATCCAGTTCTCCGAGCCCCGCGTCGATTGCAGTGTCTAGCAACTTTGCGTGAAGATCCGACAAGGGAAGCGTTTGTTCGTTTTGTGCGGCCAATTGACGGATGAGTCGTACGTCCTTTCGATGCTGTCTCAGTCGAGCCTGAGGAGTAAAATCCTGTTGGATCATTTTCTCTCCTTTGGTATCCATCGCAGCGGAATAGGCCGGAG
Source organism: uncultured Pirellulaceae bacterium (assembly GCA_938082855.1). Taxonomy (GTDB): domain Bacteria; phylum Planctomycetota; class Planctomycetia; order Pirellulales; family Pirellulaceae; genus UBA721. Next base: position 17,346 of record CALKCC010000320.1, read on the forward strand.
TTGCTTTGAGCACTTGTAACGCGGTGGGCAAATCCACACCTGAAGCTTCAGCCAAGGCGAGGCTCTCGGCCAAAACGGCGCGATGTAGACCAATGGCCAAATTGACAATCAATTTCAATCGTGCTCCGGAGCCAACCGGTCCGACGTGAAAGATGACATTAGAAAGTTGTTCTAGAAGAGCCTGTTGCTGTTTGAATTGCTCCTTGTCTCCACCAACCATGAAGACTCCTTCGCCAGCTTTAACTTGACTACTCGAGCCTGCCACCGTGGCATCCATAAACTGTATATTTTGATGGCCAAGATGTGTAGCAATCTCAATGGCGTCGTCTGGTGTACCTGTCGTGGTGTCAATCACTACCGTGCTTGGAGCTGCACACGTTGCAATTTGTTTGCAGACTGAGGAAGAAACTGTGGAATCCGGAAGTGAAAGAATTAGGATCTCTGCTCTCCCAACAAGTTCTTCCACCGATGAGCTCGCCTGTCCACCGATATGGACGAGATAGTCTAATTGTTCTGCACGGGAATCAAATCCAATAACAGGATAGCCCGCTTCACGTAACCGAAAACAAATGGAACTACCTAACAATCCCACGCCAATCACACCGATTGTTTGCTGCTGTTCTTTATTCATACGTTAGTACTCGCTGATTTCGAATCGGTGGAACGATTGACGGCGATTAATAGGATTCCAAAGATCGAGGCAAGGATCGAAAGGGATGCAAAGACATAATTGGTATTCAGGTCGGTGGAATCTTTGAGCCATCCGGCCAGAACCGCCCCTAGACTTCCAACGCCGAATCCCATGACAAAGTTTAGCCCATAACAGAGACTGCGATGTTCACGAGGAGTGTACTTCGCTACGAGGCTGTTGTAGATCGGCTGAAACATGAAATGTACCAGGGCGAACACGGCTGCAGAGACGAGCGCCCATCCCGGAGTGAACATCGCCATGCCAATAAGAAATGGAGCATTGAGGAAGGTGATGACGGTCAATTGTTTTTCAAGTCGTTTGGGATTGCCGATCTTTCCTGCGACGAATTGTCCAACGCAGCCGAATAGCATGATGCCAGCCATAAGAAATGACCGCTGTGATTTACTACTGAACTCTGTGTCGAATCCCGCAAAAAACTGAGAGATCAGCGGATGATCGAGAAACGATTCGTCTTTAAAGAAAGTGATAACACCCGAATACACCATGCCATGAACGGCTGTCAAACTAATCAGAATAATAAATGACTTCCAGTCTCTGTCCGGTTCTTCAATGGCAGACGCATCTGCTATTTCTTTCTGCTCAGACAGTTCAGATTTGGTGTCAGAAATGGTGAGGTACTTACGCAGGAGATAAATGAGAACGGCTCCGACAACCCCAATGATTCCCAGGACCCAGAAGAAATCCTGCCACTGCATACCTTCAGTCTGTAGCACTGCAAAAATCAATGGAGCGAGAGCGATACCAGCGGACCCAAAGACGCCATGGATTCCCAGAGCCATCGGTCGTTGTTCGGGGGTAGTTTTCAGGGAAATCAGCGCAAGGCCGGCAGGATGGTAGATGCTGGCGAACAGGCCCAGAACAAAAAACATGCCAAACAGAGAATTGAGCACTGGTGTACTGGAAATGAGAAAGCAAAGTGCTGCACATCCGGCTAGGTAAAGCACCAGCATGGGTGGTGCCCCGAAGCGATCTACTAGAAAGCCAACCAACAAAGCTCCTAGTCCCCAGGGCCAGCGAAATGCACTACTTAACGATCCGATGATCGTATCGCTGGTATCGTAGTGCGCTTTGAGGTCATCTTGTACGGCAGGTAATGCCAATTCGAAAACGTGCACGAGTGCGTGCAGGCAGGAAATGAGGCAGATGATCCAGAATAGTTGGCGTTTGGTCATCGGTTAATTAGTAACTTCACCAAATCGTTTGAGAACAGTCAGAGCCGCACCACTGTCAATGGAATTCTGAACGGCAGCTGTGCACTCAACCAGCGTCCAATCGGGTTTAGCCAGAGAGACTGCCGCTGCTGCATTAATAACGACGATGTCCCGGCCGGGACCAGTTTCTCCCGCTAGGATTGCCTGGATGCGAGCTGCACTCTCTGCTGGGTTATCCGCATCCATTCCACTTAATTCGGATGGTTCGAGACCGAATTGAGAAGGTTGCCATTGAGTCTCAGTGGTTGTACCAGGGGTTACCTCGGTTACGTCAGTGGTACCAGCCAACGTGATTTCATCCAGCCCGTCACTTCCACAAACGACATAGGCTTTCTTAATATCCAATAGCGACAACGCCTCGGCCAGTCGTGGACGTAATGCGGGTTTTCCGACGCCTAAGACCTGAAACGGGGCGCGAGCCGGATTACAAAGGGGGCCCAGCAAATTGAAAATCGTTGGCGTTTCTATGCTGCGTCGGACCGGGCCCACATGCCGCATGGCAGGATGGAATAACGGTGCAAAACAAAAGCAGATTCCGATTTCGTTCAATGCTGTTTGCATCACATCAATAGGCGCTTCGATGTTTACGCCTAATTCAATCAAGACATCTGCGGACCCCGTTTTACTGGTGATTTTACGATTGCCATGTTTAGCAACCGCAATTCCAGCTCCGGCAGCCACGATTGCAGCCGCGGTGGAAATATTAAATGTGCCGGATCCGTCTCCTCCCGTCCCGCAGGTATCGACTAGATCTTCCCGTGTCGAGTGGAGCGGCGTCATGTGTGCTCGCATTGCAGTGGCTGCTCCTGCAATTTCTGCCACGCTTTCCCCCTTCGTCGCCAGGGCGATTAGGAGCGAGCGTATTTGTGATTCTTCACACCGCCCCTGCATCACGAGATCGATGGCTGCTGCCATTTCGTCCTGAGTGAGGTTTTCTCCGGATTCCACTTTGGTGATTTGATCAGTCAGCATATTCATTACTTCAAAAGAGCATGGGTTAGAATTTGTGAGGTGAATCTATATTGTAGCGTGGGCACGTCGTCAGGGTCAGCATCCGATCTACGTCCGGTTTGACTTCCCTTTGTTAAAAACCGATAAACGTATTAGTACAAATGCAATCCAAGTTGGGGCTCATATTATGCCACGTCGAATCATCATAGACTGCGATCCGGGAATTGATGATAGCGTGGCATTATCTATGGCGTTATATAACAAGGCATTTGACGTTGTTGCCGTGACGGCGGTGGAAGGTAATGTGCCGGCTGAAATGGCCACGATCAATGTGCAGACGGTGATTGAGCAACTCGATCCACCTCGCTTACCTCGGATTGGTGCTGCGACACCGAATGACAACGCTGACTACCGAGATGCCTGTTTTATCCATGGACGTGATGGATTGGGCGAAGCCGGATTTGTAACGGCGGACCACCATCAACGTCACCCATCGGAAAAGATTATCTGTGACGAGGTTCGTGCGGCACCTGGTGAAATTGATATTGTTTGTCTGGGGCCGTTAACGAATGTTGCCCGAGCCATTCAAAGAGACCCACATTTCATTGAGAATGTGGGGCAGATTGTGATTATGGGCGGTAGTTTCAATGGTATTGGGAATATTACTCAAACAGCAGAATTCAACATACATTGTGATCCGGAAAGCGCCCGTGAAGTGTTTCATGCTCCGTTAAAAAAAACACTCATCCCTCTAGATATCACCTCTCAGGTTCAGTTTTCGCTGAGCTTAATGGAATCACTGCCTCCGGAATCCAAGGTGATTGGTCGGTTTTTACGCCAGGTCGTGCCTTATCTGTTTCGGTCCTATCATCAGCAACTAGGGTTAGAGACCGTACAGATTCATGATGCGATTGCATTACTTCAATTGCTTGAGCCGGACCTATTCGAATTGGAAGCGATGACCGGGGATGTCGAAGTTAAAGGCGAGTTGACTCGCGGAATGACTGTTTTTGAGAAACGCCGTGGACGTAATGCTCCTCATAACCTGGAGGTGGCTCGAGTTGTCGATGCCTCAGCCGCTCGCCAAGCCGTCTTCAGATACTTGAATATCTGAGGTCCGGCTTAAAGTGCCAATCCTGTGCCAGATGGATGGCAAAATCTCTAAAAAGGCTGATTTCTGAGGTCTGATTGTGTCGATTATTCCAATAACGCCGGAAGAGCTGCATCAGGATTGCGTATTCATTCGTTGAGGAATTCGCGACATACGGGCTCTTTTTGGGCTTTGATTTATTTATTGGGAGATGACAACGATGGCCCGGAAAGATGCCATTGCTAAGTTAAAGAGTGTTCTTATTAGTCGCCGTGATGCGTTGCGCAAAGCACTGGATGGGGATTTTAGTGCATTGCAGGCCTTAAGGGATCAAGCATCTGGTGATGTAGTCGATTTCGCTTTGGACTCTGCTCAGGATGAATTGAATTCACAACTGGCAGAAGTTGAAAGTCGGGAATTGAAGCAGATTGAAACAGCCATAGGGAAAATGGCGGATGGTTCCTATGGAAATTGCGAAATCTGCGAAAAGAACATCCCTCTAGCTCGACTTCAGGCGCTACCTTATGCGTCACACTGTATCACCTGTCAAACCAAGATAGAGACTCTTGGAGAAGGTTGGAACAGGGAAGAAGAGAACGACGAGATTTTCAGCTAGAGATTTAAGCTAACTTAGATTGATACAAATCATTGGGGGGCAGCACAGTCAGTAATGGCTGTGGCTGGTAGGATATGCAGCGATTACATTTTGTAATCTGTATGGCAATTTGTGTGTTACCTGGGCTAAATGTCCAGGGACAGGAACAGCCTATATCCGTTTCTTTAGATGCTCGTCAACAACTCTTCGAGCAACTGGCAGCAGACGCCGAGCAATTTGATGCTCGTAACATTCTCAAAAAAGTAGTTCGCGTTGCTAAGCCGTCAGTCGTTCATATACAAAGCCGAAAAATTGTGCAGGCCGGATCGCGTCGTACGATCGAAGAAGCAGGGTCGGGCTTTGTTGTGGAAGTCAATGACCGAAAATTCATTCTCACAAATCGGCATGTTGTCTTCCCTACGGTAGCTGACGGAGTCAAAATATCACTTGAAGATGGTCGGAAATTGACGGTCCTGGATATTAGCTCGGATCCCTCGAGCGATATTGCTGTCATCACAGTACGAGAAACGGATTTGCTCGTACCTTCTCGCATTGGTGATAGCGGACGGATGGATATTGGAGACTTTGTCGTCGCTATTGGAAGCCCCTTTGGCCTGACTCACTCCATTACCTATGGAATCATTTCGGCGAAAGGCCGTAAAGATCTTTCCCTTGGAACACAGGGTGTTGTAATTCAGGATTTCATCCAAACGGATGCAGCGATTAACCCCGGCAACAGTGGTGGGCCGTTGGTGAATATGCGAGGCGAAGTGATTGGAATCAACACGGCAATTGCCAGTAGTTCAGGTGGCAACGAAGGGATTGGGTTTACCATTCCGATTAATATGGCCATGGTCGTGGCGAGTCAGTTGCTTGATGACGAGTCAGTTCGAGGAGCTTATTTGGGCGTACGGATGGATCACGATTTCAATGATTCGACGGCACTCAAACTAGGGCTAAGTCATGCTCGCGGAGTACGTATCACGGGCGTCACGGACAAGTCACCGGCCGCCAAAGCCAAGATCGCACCTAATGACGTGATACTAAGTTACAACGGCACTCTTATCGAGGATGATGATCATCTCGCCAACTTGGTAAGCTTAACGCCGGCAGGCAGTGAAGTCTCCTTACTGCTGCTTCGGGACCGCAAGGCAATCCGATTGGGTGTCACCCTATCTCATCGACCGGACTAAGCACTAGAGACCCAAGGCTTAGCTTGCCGCCACTTCCTGACAAACTTCAAAGAGTCGGTCGAGGTAGCTTTGGCATTCTTCAGGGCACATCGTTAGTGGTGGACTAACGCGTAGGACCTTACCAGCTAAAGCTCCGAGCAGATGAATAGCCAATGCTCCATCCTGACCTTGGTAGCATTTTTCTATCACCTGATTGGCAACTTCTGCACCAGTACGTCCATTGATGTCGGCGCATTCAATGCCCCAAACGCAACCTTCACCCCGGACTTTACTAATCACGCCGGTTTCCTTTAAGCGAACAAGCCCGGCTTCGATAATTCCGGCTAAGTGTAGGCCTTGGGCGAGTGCATCGGTTGACTCAAACTCATCTAAAGTTGCCAGCACAGCGGCGCTGGACAGTGGATTGGCGCTCCATGTATCGGATGCTTCACCATAGCCCAACGATTCGAATACATCCCGCCTGCCGACTGCCGCGCTAACCGGGACACCGTTACCCAGACCCTTGCCCAGCAGGACAATGTCAGGTTCTATTTCATAGTGACTGAAGGCATACATGGGGCCCGTGCGACCAAAGTTAGATTGGATTTCGTCGAGAATAAACAAGAGATCGTGCTCGCGGCAAAAACTCTGAAGTAGCTGCAGATATTCTTTTTGAGGATGATAGGAGCCTCCTCCACCCAGATAGGGCTCTGTCACGATACAACACAGACGATCACCGTGTTCATTCCACAGTGTATCAAGCTCCTGTTGATACTTGCTCAGATCAATAGGTTGCCGTCGGGTTTCGATATCATCACATTCGTCTTTGGGAAAACTAATAAACCTAACACGTTCATCTCGCTCTTTGTCGGCTTCACTACCAGTGATCGCTCCGGCCAATCCCTTCTTCCCATGAAAGCCACCACGAGTTGCAATAATCATGTCCTTGCCCGGAGTTCGTTTCATCGCAGCCCAAAGCGCCTTTTGAACCGCTTCACTACCACTGGCCGACCACATAACCTGATTGATACGACCGCCACCAGGGGCTGCCTGGAGGTTTTCGATGAGCCGTTGGTTTGCCTGTGATTCGACTTCAGTGATCGCATTGTAGGCAGTCAGGGGTACACAGTTTGCATATTGTCCACCATTTTTCAGAGCACCTAGACCCAGGTATTCGACGACGCGATTCCACCAGGCCACCGGATTGTGCCCTAGATTGGCAACGAGTACACCGGAGGTAAAATCGGCGAGTTTACGTCCTTCCGGAGTGTAATGATAACTACCGGCACTGTGGCTAATGACACACTGACTGGGAGTAAACGTACGAATGGCATAAGGTTCTTGGGCCAGAATCTGAGCTCTTACTTGATTGGATTTTTCTTCGCCGGCGAATTGGATTGGTTGGATGTCAGTCATGATAAGTTGGCAATATAGTCTGGGGGGTTGAGAGTTGGTTTGAGGGATTGACGAGTCTGGAGTTATACCTGCCCGTCATAAAGCACAATGCCTTCAGCCTGGCCGGGAATGTAAAGCACGAGTCCTCCGGCTTCCTGATTGACTCGGACGACGCAGTCAGGATTTCCAGCAGCATGTTGTTCAAGGATCGCTTCCATGGCGTGCACCGTGGCGACCGTTTGACGATCACTGGTAATATCGTTGTAGTATCCGTCGGATAACTGAGCGATGCGTTGCTGTCGCGTCAGATCGTCTAGACCATGCTCTACATAGGCGACTTCACGAGCGAATTCCTCTAGTACTTCAATACCGTAACCGCGTTGCGAGCGGGAACCGTCTGGCTCGACAAACGTGCCATTGTAATGGTTGTTCATTGAGTTTTTGAGCGTCAGTGGAGTCTGTTCTTCTACGGTACATTCGACGCCACGCTTGCGACTATGGCCGTTCCAAATTCCATTGTCGAAGCGGAACTGCACTTCCTGTTCGACATACCCGGGGAAATTATCCGGAGTGACCCAACTGGTATGAATGTCAAATGCGGCTTCACGACCACTTTCATATTCATAGACCATTCTTAGTTGTGTTGAGTCCCATGTATTGCCATCGGCTTCGCCCACGATTCCGCGTTGACCACTGCAGCTAATACTCTTGAGAGTCCCCCCAAAGGTGAAGTCGATTAGCTTTATGTAATGTACTGCCACATACGTCCCTGGATTTCTTCCCTGAATCCACTCGGAAAACTGAGCGCCCGAAATCTGTTTGGGTTCGAGCAGCGTACAGTAGCCAGTGTTAACGTGATTGAGAACACCGTCGGCCACTAATGTCCTTAGTTTCTTGTGGTCGGGATCGAAGAGTTTGTGATAGACAACTTTACATAGGACCTGATTCTCCTGAGCAGCCGCCGTGATGGCATCGAGTTGCTGCATTGAGAGTACAGATGGTTTTTCGACAATAACATGTTTGCCGGCATGGATCGCCGCCATCGTTGCATCGAAGTGGCGATCGTCAGGGGTGGCAACACAGACAAAGTCCACATCGTGAGCCAACAGCTGTCCAATACTGTCGGGTTCGATATAGCTGGCAAAGTCATTGATGCTCGGGCCTGCCGATTCTTTATATTTGGCAGCACGTCCGCCTGTACGGCTAGCTACCGCGGCGATTTCCAACTTGATGACACCGGTTCGGGCATCATAGATTCCATCTCTAAAGGCATTCTCAAAGAAGGGGCGGTATGTCTCGTCAAAGATCATACCCATACCAACCATTCCTCCTTGTAGCTGGTAAAGAGACACAGAGGCGTCAGACATCAGGCCGGAGTTCCTTAGATTAGGTGGTTCAGTGGGGGGGCGAATTAGGAAGATATATTATTTTGACAAATTGCCTAAGTGATTGCATCTGTGAGGTCTTCATCCAGTGGAATTTACTCACAATTTCTGTCAGCAAATTCACGCGGACGTACTGTCGATTAAGTCCCTTTGACAGCTCCAAACCACTCAATTTGTTTCCGCGGACAATAGTTGAATCCACGACTTTCGCATAATGGCACTAGCCAGGATTCGGCTTCTTTCAACTCCTCCTGAGAGCGGCCTTGAGGCATGAGATAAATCTGATCGCGGGTGAGTTCGGGAAACTGACGCAGGTACTCTTCGATTTCTTGAAGATCATCATCGCGGTCTACTACGAACTTGAATTGACAGCGGAACTCACTCGCCAGCTGCCGGATGACATGAGGGGCAAATCGTGTGCGTTCATGCCGACGATGCCAGCGTGGGTGTTCAGCTACATCGGGTGCACTATTAGACGTTTTAGGACTGACCGACATGAGGTCACATTCCACAGGCAGATAAAGCGTACCTGCCGTTTCAACGGTGATATGGTAGTTCTCTGACCGGAGTCGATTGCACAAGGGTATCATCTCGGCAAACAGCATCGGTTCACCACCGGTCAAAACAACGTGACGACACTCCCAAGTGGATAGCCGCTCCATGATTTCGTTAACACTGAGGTCGTCCCCTTCAGGTTGCCACGAAGCATAAGGAGTATCGCAGAACCAGCAGCGCAGATTACATCCACTCGTGCGAATGAATACACTTTCCGTGCCTGTCAGGACACCTTCTCCTTGGATGGAGCGATAGATTTCAGCAATTTTCAAGAGTCAAATACCCCCTTACGGCTCTAGGGTCATCATGACACAATGGATGGAAAGCGAATAGGAGTAAAACACAGATGACCTTGTCCCACACCCCGGAATCACGCCAGGAAATACTGGAAGTATTTGATAATCAGTTTCCACAACGTGATTATGTGATTGAAACGATCTGTCCGGAATTCACATCCGTTTGCCCCAAGACCGGGCAGCCGGACTTTGGTGAATTGGAATTCCGCTATATTGCGGACAAGGTGTGTGTGGAGTTAAAGAGTCTGAAGTTTTACCTGCAAAGTTACCGCAACGATGGCATTTTTTACGAAAATGTAACCAACACCATCGTGAATGACCTCGTTGACGTTTTGGATCCACGCTGGATTCAACTCAAGGCAAAATTCAGTCCACGGGGCGGTATCTCCACCAACGTCATTGTGGAATGGAAACAAGGCGATCCTAAGTAGTCCAATGGTTGAACCAGTTTATTTGGTTCCGGTTCGTTGGCAGTAGGGACACTGGTCTACTTGCTCGGCAGCGAAATCGATGTCTTCGTCATCGGTACGATAGGCGGTGGTTAGACGGTGGCCACAATCAATACACTTGTGTTCCCAGGAATGGATTTCCAAATCCCCCTGTTCAAAAAAGTTGTATTTACATGTGGCGGAGTCACTGCCGCATTTCTTGCAGCCTCCAACGGTTTGAATGTCGGCCATTTTGAGTCCGCTCCGATTCCAAAGGCCTAAAAGCCGCGGGCTTCGATGACGTCATTAAAGTCGCGTAGATGGTAGTCGATGTTTACATAGTCGAGAACATTGCAGAGTCCTCGTAAAGCAACTCCGAGTCCATCCGGGCCGCTAAAGCCACCGAATTGACCTCCACCTTTGACGTGAGGTTCCAGATCTAAGAAGACACCAGGGACACCACGTTTCTTCAATCGTCGCTCCATCACAGGGATGTAATCCCGGAAGTCTCGCAGAATAGCTTCATGACCGCTGTCACCAATGTCAGCTGGCACAAAGTATTTGAGTGCTTCTTCATCGACGTGCCCAACACGCTGAACAGGTTCGGGGTGGCGATAATCCTTGATATGCATCCAGCCCAAACCTTTTTTCATCATGTGATACTGCAAGAAGATATCGTCAGATGAGTATCCCTGAGTCACGATATTTGCGGCATCGAAAATGGTTAACATGGCAGGATGTTTGACTTTGCGGTGAAGCAATTCGAGTGTGCGTCCACATTGTCCGACTAGATTGGCTTCGACTTCGAGTCCAAAGGTGATTCCGTTCTTGTCACAAAGTTCGGCGATCGCACTGAGTTGATCAACTACCTGATCGACGTAGGCGAATGGATCTTCTCCACGAGGATGATAGAACGCAAATCCTCGCATTAGCTTCGTTCCGAATTCGTTGGCCAGATCACAGGCACGCTGCACATCGTTCTTCAAGTATTTCTTGAAAGGGATATAGGCGTTGTGTGTACCATCGTCCACATCGAGCAACTTAACCTTTCCGATGGGACTTCCCAGTGAAGACACTTTTAGCCCGTACTCGTCCATCTTCTTTTTGACGTGTTTGACTTCAGTCTTATTCAATTTCATGACGTTCTTTACGCCATTGCCCGCATCAATAAATCGGATGGTGTAGTACTGTAACCCGATCGCTGCGAAGGCAGAGAACTGTTGATCAACCGTTTTTTGATTGGCCGCTTCATCGGCAAAACCGGATAGGATTACGCTAGGGTTGTCACTCATGATTTCAAATTCAATCTAAGGAAGGGCAGGGAAGTTAAAATAGGAAAGTTTATTGTGAAAGGGGGGATGCAAGTCGTCAAGCAATCGCCTGCCGACAGGTTTATTTCTTTTTGCGAAGCAGGAGCAGAACTCCGATCAGAACTGCAGAGCCGATAATGGCATAAAGTACGATGCCAGCAATGTGAATGGCGAACGGGCCGAGAATCATTAATTATCCAATTTGCCTAAGAGTTGCCCGATTTCCGTTACCGCTTTATTCAAAGATGCTGCCGCCATTTTAAAGTTGGTATGATTCGAAATCTCTGGTTGAATTTCCTGGAAGAGCTCATTGGCTTCCCGCAATCTACGCCACTTTTTATTCGCCTGCCGAAGGTAACCTTCTGCATCGTCAGCACTCAGGTGACTCCCCAACGCTAATGAAAAGTCATAGAGTCGACGGTGGACCAAAGCCAATTCATCATCTTCTTCCGCTTCATCACTGTGCTTCAGAAACGTACGAACCATCCAGACATGGCTGAGCTGCACGTCAAGCTGATGCATTAAGTCAGAAGGGTCACTCATGTTTGGTCATTAATTAATGGTCAAGACGTAGGTGGAGTTTTGCGTTAGTCGTCGCCTTCGTCCGAATCTTCTTCAGAACTCTCTTCAGCGCTTTCTTCAGTAGATTCAGTTTCGGCAATTTTATCTACTTCCTCCGGTGCATCGACGCCATCGTCTTCCGGGTTTGTGCTTTCGTCGGTATCGACAGAGTCATCCAATTCGGATTATTCGGTGGAGTCTGACTCAGGTGCAGCCTCTGCCGATGCTGGCTCGGCTTCTTTGTCTTCCCGTGCCTGATCCCAGAGTGGCTTTTCGTCTTCTTCGACCTTTGGCTTTTTGCCTGGTTTAGGGGCGGTGACCAGAGTCACGATCGCACCGACAATCACAATCGTGAGGCTGGCAAAGAAGAAGGGACTAACATCACCGACTCGTTCCATCTCCAGTACCGAGATGATGGTATTAATGATCGGAGCACCGCCGAATACCAGTGGCATGACAAAGACGGGCTTCCCACCAAAGGTGAATGAAAGAATGATGCCTAGAGCTCCGACCGAGCCACATATCCCCGCCAGCAGTGAGTAGGTCCAACCTTCGGCCTTCGTAGTTTCAGGAAAGCCTGCTTCGGATGTGTACATAATGAGCAGCGGAATGATCACCGCCAGCACAAAATAGGCCATACCAACACACAGGAGTGGACGCAGACGGCTGCCACTCATTAGATGTTGGCTTTTGTGTAAGACACTTCCATAGGCTCCCCAACTAAGGACAGTTAGGCAGATTCCACCAACGATGAGCAGAATATTGGTTTCTTTCTTTGGAGCAACAGTCGGCTCTGGAGCATTAGGGGTTTCAGGCATTGCTGAAACGACCTGAGCTGGGGCTTCGTTGTCAGCGGGGTCTGTAGCAGACGTTGCTTCTTCTTCGTAGACGACGGTTTTGATGTCCGCTTGAATTTGAGAGTGAGAGGTATCTGCGCTCTTAGGCTTGAAGCGGAAGACTCCACAGGCTCCCAATGCAACGAGAATGATCCCGAGGTAAAAACCAGGGGTCATTTCCTTAAACAGTTTAGTCATGTACATCGAGACGATGGTATTTACCACAGGAGCACAACCAAACACGATTGGCATCACATAAGAGGGTGAGCCCCCATTGGTGAGTGCGGTGATAATCCCCAATG
>CALKCC010000321.1 GCA_938082855.1 uncultured Pirellulaceae bacterium
CAAGTTCCACTGTTGTAATAGAACGCTTTGCCTTCATCGGTTTTAAATGTCCTACACTGTTCCCTTTAATCGCCCTTATCTGACCGGACACGAGCTTGAATATGTCTCGCAGGCGATTCAGAACGGAGATCTTTCCGGGGATGGACCCTTTAGTCAGCGTTGTAGTCAGTTACTTGAAGAGCGATTTCAGATTAACAAAGTGCTGTTAACGCCGTCGTGTACAGCAGCCCTCGAAATCTCGATGCTGCTGCTCGATCTGACGGAAGGCGATGAAGTGATCCTGCCGTCGTTTACATTTGTTTCCTCAGCCAATGCGATCGTGCTTGCCGGTGGAAAGCCGGTGTTTGTGGATGTCGATCCTCATACTTTGAACCTGGACCCTGCTCAGATTCAACAGGCAATCACGGAACGGACCAAAGCGATTATGCCAGTGCACTATGCCGGTGTTGGATGCGAGATGGGCACTATTATGGAGTTGGCGGATGCCCATCAATTAACCGTGGTGGAAGATGCAGCTCAGGCATTGAATGCTTCGTGTAATAATCAGGCCTTAGGGACAATTGGAAACTTAGGTGCCTTTAGTTTTCATCAAACGAAAAACTATAGTTGTGGTGAAGGGGGAGCGCTCTGTATTAATGACGAGTCGTTAATCGAAAGAGCGGAGATCATCCGGGAAAAAGGAACCAATCGAAGCCAATTCTTAAAAGGTCATGTGGATAAATATACCTGGGTGGATCGTGGATCTTCTTATTTACCCAGTGAACTGTCAGCGGCATTCTTGTTTGGGCAACTCGGAGCGATCGATGTGATCACCGATTTGCGGCAGCAATGCTTCCAGCGCTATCTGGAGCAGTTGCAACCGTTGGCAGATCAGGGGCGTTTGCAGTTACCCACGATTCCCGAATACTGTCAAAGTAACTATCACCTCTTCCACATCCTGCTTCCAACTCAGGATATTCGTGATGCGTTGTTAAAACATCTCAACAGCCGGGGAATCCACGCGGTCTTTCATTATGTCCCGCTACACAGTTCACCAGCTGGCATTCGGCTGAGTGGAGAAAGTGTTCACTTGCCGGTGACGGATTCTATCAGCTCACGACTCCTGCGTTTACCGATCTATCCGGATCTGGAATTGGAACTGCAGCATCAGGTCGTCACCGAAATCAGCTCCTTCCTGAACGCATAACCTGCGTAATCCGTAGAGATAGAACCGGATCGGTACCTGAAGTGAGTAATCTGTTGGTCAGCTGATTATCGCACGTGCCGAGTGAATTTACCGTACTAGGATAAACAGGGAAAGCGATGCGTCTTCCTTTCTAATTTCCCTTAAATCTAGACCTTTTACACAGTTTATGGTCGAGCAAAAGACAATTTTGGTAACCGCTTGTGGTTCGTCCATCGGACTGGAAGTTCTGCGCTCATTGCATCAGTCGCAAGCCCCTATCCGGATTGTGGGGTCGGAAGTCTCTTGGTGGGGTAAACAGATTGCCCAACCTTATTGTCAGACGGTGGAATTGATTCCCCGAGGTGATTCGCCTGAGTACTTAACTGCACTGAAGTCGCTAATCGACAAGTACAACGTCGAGCTTGTTTTTGTAAATACAGAACCTGAACTTGAAGCCCTGGTGGAACACCGCGATACGTTTCAGGTGGAATTATCTTGCCCTGCGAAATTCGGTTTGCAAGCTTGTTTGAGTAAACAAGTGTTACATGATCGTCTGGCAGGACATGACCTGACAGCAGGGACAGTCGTGGTCAACGATCGTCAAGATCTGCAACAGGCATTGGATACGTTAGGGAGCCCCGTTTGGTTGCGGTGTGCAGAAGGCCCTCGCGGTCGAGGCAGTATTGTCGTTGAGCATGTTGACGATGGCGTGTTTTGGATGGACTATTGGAGACGACGTGATGCAGCCGATGATGTTTGGCTTGCTCACGAATACCTACCGGGTCGAAATCTGAACTGGACGTCAATCTGGAAACAGGGCGAGTTAGTGGCAGCTGCCTGTGGCGAACGATTGAAATACTTCTTGTCCCAGGTTGCCGTCAGTGGCGTCACTGGAAACGTCTCCCACTGTCGAATAGTTGATAGTTCGGCAGTGACACCGATTGCAAGCCAGGCAGTACGTTTAGCTGATCCACAGCCTCATGGAATTTATGCCGTGGACCTGCGGGAAGATTCCCAAGGCATCGCACGTGTCACGGAGATCAACGGTAGACAAGCTTTTAGGCCGTTGCTTTACACTCAGGGAGGCATTAATTTTTCGGACCTGTTTGTACAGTCCATGTTGTTAGAAAACACCACAGTCACCGAACCTTCTTCGGTCACGATTGGATTGGAGATGGTCAGAGGTATGGACTTTGAACCGCTGTTTCGTCAGCCAGCAACAGGAGAACAGTCATGATGAAAGATCCCTATCTCTCCATCATCGTGCCCTGTTATCGCAGTAGCGACTGGCTTGCCGATTTATCAGAACAAATCAAGAGCGTGATGCAGGCTCAGGGCTGGAGTTATGAACTGATTTTAGTGAATGACTGTTCGCCGGGTGGCACCTGGGAGACGATCCAGTCGATTGCGTCTACCGAACCGAGTGTTCGGGGAGTGAATCTAGCTTTTAATACCGGCCAGTTTCGAGCGACATTTTGTGGATTACAGCAGGCAACTGGACAAGTCATCGTAACGATGGATGATGACCTACAACAACCTCCGGAGGAAATTCCTGCATTGGTAAATGCCTTAGAGGCGTCCCAGGAATGCGACGCCGTCTTTGCTCGGTATCGAGGTAAGAAGCATGGGCTGCTTCGTAATCTAGGCTCGACAGTGATGAACACGCTGTTCCGTTTGTCATATGGAAAACCGAAGGAGATTCGCAGTACGACCTTTCGGGCACTGCGTCCTGCTCTGGTGAAATCCATCTGCCAGTATTCGACTGTCAATCCAAATATCAATCCACTAATTTTCCAAACGACACAAAGGTTGCAATCGGTCGATGTGCGTCATGAAGATCGGCAGCGGGGACGTAGTGGATACGGCTTGATCAAACTGTTTCGATTAATGACCGACAACGTTCTCAGCGTCTCTACCTTACCGTTGAAACTTGTTACTTCGATCGGAGTGTTGGCTGCGTTGGGGAGTGTCGTTCTGGCATTGTATTACCTGATCAGATATTGGTTGGGAGATGGGATTAAAGAAAACACGGGCTTTATGACTCAGGTGTTACTCATTAATTTCTTTGGAGGGCTGACACTGTTGTCCGTGGGGCTGTTGGGAGAGTATGTCATTCGCATTATGGATGAAGTCCGAGGGCGTCCTCGATTCCTGATCAAGGAGACGACGGAATCGGAGAATGCTCAATGAGCGAGTTGCCGTCAGTCTGCGAAACTGGTCAGCAGGAAGCTCGGCGAATGTGGTGGACCATTCTGATCGGGACGCTCATTTGCAGTGTCAGTGTATTGTGGCTTCCTACCACTTACTCGGAAGCAGATGACTTAGGGGCACTGATGATTCTGGCCGGAGAAGATGGGTTTGCCGCTGCTCCCGAAGTTCCATTTTTGTCTTTTTCACTGAACCAGCTGTTTGTTCAGCTATATAGTTGGTTCCCAGGATTCTCCTGGTATGGCGTTCTGTTGGTGATGACGCAGGGTGCAGGGCTTTCGTTGTTGTTCTACTGTCTGTTGTTCAAACTGAAGCAGACTCCATGGCTTGGAATGGTTTTCCCATTCTTTCTGATTTTTAGCTTATATTCACTGCTCACCGTTACCTTCACGCAGGCCTGCTTGACGCTTTTGTTTGCCGTTGCCGCTGCGATCAGCTGTAGGGCGTCTTTGAATGACTGGCCGTTGCCGACTCGCAGAGGTCTGGCTTGCCTACTGCTGTGGGCTTTGTTGTGGCGATGGAAATTTGGCGTGGTCTGCCTGGTGTTTTTTGTGCCTTTGGCCATTGTACAGTTTTCACAACTGAGAAAGTACTTCCGACTGCTTGCGATAGTACTAGGATTACTGGCAGTCGATAGATTGGTTCATCATCAGTGGGCCTCACCCGAATGGCATCAGTACATGGAGTTTTATGAGACTCGTGCCAAATTATTTGATATGCCGGCAGGCCGAGCAGGTGAGAATCTGGAACTTGCACTTCAAGCTGCCGGATGGAGTGCTGAAGATTATCAGCTCATACGTGAATCCTGGATGCTCTATGACGAACGCTTAACCAATCAGGAATCGATGACTCGCTTCATTGATGCAGTGGGAAACTATGGAGGGGCCTCGGTCATCGAACAAATTGAAAGTAACCTAAGAAACAATGCTCGGCTTTTGTATGCCTTTCTCCCGATCAGTCTGGCGATTGTTATTTTAGGAATCCGGTCTTGGGCAGAGGATCCGCACTGGCAACGCAAGTCGATTGCCTTGCTATGTCTGTTAGGGCCGGTTTTATTCCTAGCCTACTTTCGATTAGTGCCACGAATCCTTGTTCCGATCTTTCTCTATGGCTTTACCCTTCTCAACTTATGGACCGAATCTGAAGAAGCACAAAGTAAGAGCGGGAAGCTTTCAGCCTGGAATCAAACAATCAAACTGACGCCACTGCACTTCCTCGCTTTTCTCCCGATCGTGATAGGGCTGGGAACCAGCTGTTTGGTTTTGCAGCAGCAATGGAAAGATA
Organism: uncultured Pirellulaceae bacterium; assembly: GCA_938082855.1. Taxonomy (GTDB): domain Bacteria; phylum Planctomycetota; class Planctomycetia; order Pirellulales; family Pirellulaceae; genus UBA721. Next base: position 4,658 of record CALKCC010000321.1, read on the forward strand.
CCCGTGAAAAGGGAGCGGCGTTTACAGCATCCGAGACATTGGTTGAGGAATTGAATCAACCCACTACTTTATTGAGAACTCAGGTTAGCGCCTTGCCTGGATGGGAAGGAATTCATCCGTATCAGCGTATGAATCAGGGACGGAAGTTGCGCGTTATTCCGTCTGGCTGGCAGGTCGGATCGCCGCGCTACTTCAACATCTTACAAGAACTCGGTTACGAGTCAGGCTCGCAATTGATCTCCGGATTCGCTTCCTCGGCGGACGATGGTGAGTATTTTGTCCAGCGATTTACGCGGACCCGAGGTGTGGTCGAACTATATAGTGAGCAGTGGCTGACCTATTTGAAACGACATCACCCAGACCGCTCTTTTGAAAATCCGGAAGTGAACGTGATCGCGATTGGCAGTCGAGGCCAAAAGCTTTCTTTCTTGAAACTGATGCCTGCGAGTGATGAAGAAATCACTCTGGAATCACTGCTTCCGGAATAGGAATCCATTGGCGGTATTGATGGCGTTAGGCAGTGTTTTATACCCACGCTGGCTTAAGAGTTTGGCCGCAGATTCGATGCGTTGATCATTCCAGAGTTTCTGCTCTGAAGGTGCTAGACCGTCCCCGGTGAGAAGTAGCACAAACTCGGCCTCAGTTTGTCTAATGGGAGTTAACCAGGAATTATCCGGAGCGGCGAAGAGCTGAGTATTAAAGTTGTATCCTGACTGCTTGTCGGACAAACTTTCTATCGCGTAGTGAATACTGTTGTACCGGCCCGGCAGAATTAACAGCCGAGATTCTGCAGGAATCGATCTGTCCAGCGACTCGGTGATGGATTGTAGGACAGGGTTGTTTGCTGGATTATGTTGCCTGGTCCAATATTCGCCTTCCGGAATCTGAAGACGCAAGGGATGGTAGCTGTCGTTATACGGAGCACACCAAATACATGGCAGAATCAATAAGAGACCAACGATGACGCGTTTCCCAGAGGATTCAGTGAGCCAGTGTTGGTAGCGTGCGTAGACTAATGTGCATGTCAAAACCATGGCGGGGATCCCTAACAACATGTAGTGATGGTAGGGGCGAGCCGTAAACTGAATCAGTGTTGCAATGATTGCTAGTAACGCAAAGCCGACGACTCGATCTGCCGGAGTTATCTCTTTGGCTGTTTGCGGCAGCCACCTTGAACGCTTGAAGAATAATACTCCAGCTAAAATCGTGGCGATCCAAAGTGATTCGTCGTGACGCAATTGGGTGTATAGATTAGATAGCCACGACTGTTCACTTCCGTAAGCAGCGGCCGTCTTCAGTCCAAGACTGATTGGTCTGAGGCCGTCGCCCAATATCAATACAGAAAGTAGTAACGTCACCGTGGCTATTGCTGGCAGGCTCAGTAGAGATTTCCAGTGGTGAAGGGATTTTCGTTGTTCGAAGAGTAGGAAGAGGAAGCCGAGACAAAGTAGTCCGGCTTGTTGCTTCATGAATACAGTCCACCCTAAGAGCACTCCAAACAAAAGGAGCCTCTTGATTGGCATAGCACGATCAATCGGTTGTCCTTTCCAGACGGCGAGGCCAACAAGCCAGGGGATGATGGCCAGAGATTCTGTAACCCCGGTCAGACCGTCAAATTTGGTTACTAAGACAAACGTCCAAATAGCAGCAAACCCCGCAAGCAGACGTGAGTGGGTATGTTGTTTGATGATCCAGCCGGTGAGCAAGCAGGCGACTATATGACTCATCTGATAAAACGACTGAAGGGTGGCTAAGTCTTGCCCTGCCAGTCGCATAACCCACGTCCAAATAACATAGACACCGGGGAAATAGCTGTGGATATTGTCTGAGACTGGGTAGCCATTGACGATGTCACGGCTGTAGCAAAGGTAATAAAACCAATCGACTCCACCGATCATCGAACGACTGATCGACAGGTATTGAAATAGAGTCCACAGAGTCGTAAGTAGTAATAAGCCTGCTACGGTCTTCGCGTAGGCTTGTTGGTAGCCTCGATAAGGACTCTTTGCATTGGGACGCCGCAGCAATGGAAAGAAAAGCAAGAGGCTTGCCAGAGACACTACGAGTGCATCGATTGATGAATTCGTTTTCAGCGTTGACGTATGTAGAGTCGCTATGACTGCAAAGGTCAGTATGGCGCAGATCACTCCCATCCATTGATAACGTGCCGGTTTGGTTGGGGAGTTGTGTTCACTCATAATGGATATATCGTAGCAAATGACCATTCAAACCAGCATCAATTGCAAGTTCTTTGCATCCGAGTGGGTTGGTTTTCATGATTTGATTCAGCTACCATGAAGGGGTAATGACTCCACCTAAGAGATATCTGCCCGAGGATACAAGTATGACATTCAACCGACGAACATTCCTACAGACCGCCACTGCTGCAGCCGCTGTGGCAACAACGCCAACGCTGACTTCAAAGGCTCAAGCTGCGGCTAAGCGGTTACCGATCATTGACACTCATCAGCATCTTTGGGATTTAGATCTGTTCCAACCGCCATGGCTTGGAGGTGCCCCAGAGGTTTTGGCTCGTAGTTATGTCACGAGTGACTATAAGAAGGCAACTCGAGCAGTTAACCTCGCTAAAGCTGTATATATGGAAGTGGATGTCAATCCAAAGAATCAGGTCAAAGAAGCTGAGCATTTGATTGCTTTATCCAAAGATCCACGTCACCCGACTGTCGCGGCTGTTGTATCCGGCCGTCCAGGCGAAGCAAGCTTTGCTCCATATATAAAGAAGTTCAAGGACAACACCTACATCAAAGGAATTCGTCAGGTGCTTCATGTGGATTCTGCGCCACAGGGACTTTGCCTTGGCGAGCAGTATGTGAAATCTGTTCAGTTGCTGGGAAGTTTGGGCAAGAGCTTTGACTTGTGTATGCGACCGACCGAATTATCGGATGGAGCAGCATTGGCCGACAAAGCCCCGGATACTCGCTTGATCGTCGATCACTGTGGAAATGCAGATCCAAAAGCCTGGCTCAAGGGATCCGAAGAAGAACCGTGGCATGAAGTGGATCAGTGGAAACGGGACATTGAGTTGTTAGCGAGCAAAAAGAATGTCATTTGTAAGATTTCCGGGATCGTCGCCCGAGCTCCTAAAGATAACTGGGGGCCGGAAACGCTTGCTCCAATTATTAATCACTGTCTCGATAGTTTTGGCCCGGACCGAGTTATCTTTGGTGGTGACTGGCCAGTCTGCCTATTGGTGGCCAGCTACAAGCAATGGGTCGATGCTCTGAAGGCTGTTGTGGCCGATCGTCCCTATGAAGAACAGCTCAAACTGTTTCACGATAACGCAGAAAGACTCTATGACATTTAACCAATTAACCAATTAGCCATTTAGCCATTTGGCCAGTTAGACAGTTAGACAGTTAAACATTTAGACAATTAGACAGTTGGACAATGTTCATTTAATTCAATGGACAATGTCTAATGAAAAAATGTCCAATGATACATGGCTAAATGGGTAAATGGTTAACTGGCTAAATGTCTAAGCTGCTATTGCTCTAAATCGCTATTACCGGCTATTCTCCAAATCGCCAACAATTAAATTCGCTCGGTAATAGCTGATTTTAGAACTATGAATATGAATCGTCCTGTACCTTTGCTGGATGTACCCCGAGGTAATGCTCCGCTGCGGGAGGAGTTTCTTGAGGCTCTGGCAAATGTTCTTGATTCCGGCCGTTTTCTATTTGGACCGGATGTAAAACAACTCGAAGAAGAATGTGCTCGCTGGTCCAACACGAGGTTTGGAATA
>CALKCC010000322.1 GCA_938082855.1 uncultured Pirellulaceae bacterium
GATGAATAATGTATACCGAAACTAAAACGCCGTGGTGGTCCTGGTTGCTCTTAATTGCTCCGATCGCTCTGTCGTTCAGTTCGATCAATATGGCACGTGGATTGTTTGATTCCGATCGTATTGAGACCGAGCAGAAACAAGGCGATGCTCAGGAAGCTAAAGCTGGGGATAAGAAAGCTGGACTAACACCCAAAGAGCTCGCCGATAAGAACACTGGCTTGATGGTCGGAGTCGGTATTCAGCTTACTGTGGCCGTCGTCGTGATTTGGATCTACCTCTGTACTCGGAAATACTATGTGGAAGCAAGCGATCTAGGTATTCGATTTGGCTATCAGAGTATTTGGAGTAAGCGGTTTTCACGGCAGGACATCCAACGAGTTTATCAGACTGATTTGAAAATGCGTGAGTTCCTTGGCTTAGGCGTTCGTATCGGGATGGGTACAAAACGTGTTGGCTACGTTTGTTGGTTTGGTGAAGGTGTTCATGTACAGGCTTTGAAAGGCTCCAAGGTAAAGACGTATGCCTTTTCCTGTACAGACCCCGAATCCTGCATTGCTGCTCTTAACTTGACAGAAGATAAACTTGGCCCGGAGGAAGAAGACCAAGCATGAAACTAGCCTCTGTACTCACCCCCTTATCCGAAGAAAACCTGGCACTCGCCGCCCAAACAGGCGTGGAGTGTGTCACGATTCGATATCAGGGGCCGACACTGGAAGATTGGAAACCGGCCGTGGATTTGATTCGATCCTACGGAATGGAAATTGCGGCGGTCGAAGACGCAATTGCCATGGAGAACATTATTCGTGGATCTGAGGGACGAGATGAAGAGATAGACGGTATTATCTCGCTATTACACATCATGAAGGAATTGGCGATTCCTGTTCTTTGCTACAACTTCATGGCCGGAACCGATTGGGTTCGGACTAAGACAGATGTATTGGATCGTGCGGGCGCCAAAGTGACTCAGTTTAATTTGAGTGAAATCGACTTAGCTGTCTCGCTCGACGACGCTTCTAAACAACTCGAACATGAAGACCTTGAAGCGGCAGCACTTTGGGAAAATCTGGAATACTTCCTTCGTCGTGTTTTGCCTGTCGCAGAGGAGCTGGAAATTGATTTGGCTATGCATCCGGACGACCCTCCGTTGGAAGTCTTCATGGGGCGTGCTCGCATAATGAACTGTGTCGAGGGCTTCAAACGTTTGGTTGAATTAGTACCCAGTTCGCGAAACGGCATTTGTTTTTGTCAGGGTTCGTTCGTGGAAATGGGTGCAGCGATACCAGAAGCAATTTACGAACTTGGCCAGCATATTCGATATGTCCATTTCCGAGATGTCCGAGGAACGAAAGAGAACTTTACAGAGACGTTTCACGATAACGGTCCTACGGATATGGCAGCGGCCGTCAAAGCATATTACGACATCGGGTTTACCGGCCCGATTCGCCCCGATCACGTTCCTCAATTGTATGGAGAGGATTGTGGTGAGCCGGGTTACACACAGTTGGGACGATTGTTTGCTTATGGTTACATGCGTGGCCTAATGCACGCCTCTCAAGGAAATAGCGAAGTATAGAGTGAGAATTTAGATGTCAGAGTCTACAGATATTACGATCGAGATGATGCGTGAAAAGTTGTACGCAGCCGTGGTCTCGGATGCATTGGATGCACTAGGGTATAAAAACCAATCACCTCGTGTACCGTTACCTCCGCAAACAGCGGAAGGCGTTTTGGTCGGCCGATGCAAAACGACACAATGGGAAGATATTGATTTCGAAGATCCATCTCCCTATGAGCTCGAACTCAAAGCAATCGATGAATGCCAGCCAGATGATGTTTTGATTTGCGCAGCCGATGGCTCAACGCATTCAGGAGTCTGGGGCGAACTACTTTCTACAGCATCTAAAAATCGCGGATGTGTTGGGGCGATTATTCATGGCGCGGTACGGGATATTTCGAAAATCCGAGACTTGGGATTTGCCGTTTATGCTTCGGGGCGATGTGTTTATGACAGTATGAATAGGCAACGAGTCATCTCGATCGATCAGCCGGTACAAATTGATGGGGTGACTTTTTGTTCGGGAGATTTGGTGATTGCTGACGAAGATGGCGTCGTAGTCGTTCCTCAGGAAATTGAATCACAGGCCATCCAAAATGCCTGGAAAAAAGTGCACGATGAGAATGTCACCCGCGACGCGATCATCAATGGCATGCTGGCAACGGAAGCCTATAAGAAATACGGTGTTCTATAAAACGTAAAAAATTGGAGGTTGGACGATGGCTGAGCCCAAACGTATTGGTGTGATTGGTTTCCTACATGAATCCAATACTTTCATCTCGACTCCGACAACGTACGAAGCCTTTGAGAACGACTGGCTTTTAGAAGGTTCTGCTTTTCAGGAGGCGATGAGCGGTACTCATCACGAAACAGCAGGTTTCTTTGCTGCTTTGGAGGAGCAGAGTGAAGAATTTGAAGCAGTACCGATCATGCTCGCTCGAGCGATCCCCTACGGGACAATCACTGCTGATGCTTATGAACGTATCGTCAATCGTATCCTGACGTTATTGAAAGCAGCTGGCCCGTTGGACGGTATCCTGGCGGCTCCGCACGGAGCAACGGTATCTGCTGAACACGCGGACGCTGATGGTTACTGGTTGTCAGAAGTTCGCAAGGAAATTGGAAGTCAGGTGTGGTTGATGGCAACACTTGATCCTCATGGAAATCTATCTCATCAAATGGCGGATGCTTGCGATGCCATGATTGCTTATCGTAGTAACCCACACCTCGATCAGTTTCAGGTCGGAAAGCAGACCGCTGAGCTAATGTTCGAAACAATTCGAGGGAATGTCCGGCCCACCATGGCGATAGAGACTCCTCCTGTGGCAATCAATATTCAAAAGCAAGAGACCACCGTGGCGCCTTGTTTACCACTGTATCAACTTGCCAATCATCAATTGGCGGACACCGACGTCCTGACCAACAGCATCATGCTCGGATTTCCCTACTCCGATGTTGAGGAGATGGGAGCGGCATTTATGGTCGTTACCGATAATGATCAGGAAAAGGCTCAGCACTTAGTGGATGAGTTGGCAGCTTACCTGATGGACAATAAAGCGGAATTCCAAGCAGAGCTGGAGTCTGTCGAAGACACGGTGGCTAGATGTAGCAATTTGGAGGGACCCATTTGTTTGCTGGATATGGGGGACAATACGGGCGGAGGCTCTCCTGCCGATAGTACGATCCTGCTTCACGAATGTCAGCGGCAGGGGCTTAATAATACTTTTGTCTGTCTCTATGATCCCGACGTAGTGGCGCAATGCTCAGACTTGCCGATCGGTACAAACTTGCAAATCACGGTTGGCGCAAAGACTGACACATTGCACGGAACCGCGTGGACTGGAGACGTTGAAATACTAGGAATCTATGACGGTAAGTTTCACGAACCTCAACCACGTCATGGCGGGGCGACAGATTGCGATCAGGGTCCCACGGTGGTAGTAAGGCATCAATCGGGTTTGACCATCATGGTAACGACGAGACGGCAACCACCATTCAGTCTTAAGCAGCTGACGACGTTTGATGTAAATCCAGAAGATTTCCACATCCTGATTACTAAAGGTGTGAACGCTCCGATCGCCGCTTATAAACCGGTCTGCAAGGAGATCATCCGAGCGAATACTCCGGGGGTCACAACAGCGGATATGGGACTCTTGAATTATCAGCATCGCCGAGTCCCACTTTACCCATTTGAAGAAGTTTAGAGAGTACGACCAGAAAGTACAGTTTGATGAGTCTGTTTTCCATTGAAGTCATCGATAGTGGGCAACCCGGCCCGCATTTGGTAATAACTGCAGGTGTCCATGGAGATGAGTTCGAGCCGATGCAATGTATCCATCGCTTGATGGACTCACTGCCTGGTCAATTGCTGCGTGGTAAATTGTCTCTCGTACCCTGTGTCAATGTTGAGGCGTTCCTGTTGGGAAATCGCAAGGCCTCTGACGATTTGGATTTAGCCAGGATTTGCCCGGGCGATCCGCAGGGAACGATTACGATGCAGGTTGGTCATGAGCTAACCGAGTTGATCAAGTCTGCCGACTACTATATCGATCTTCATACGGGAGGCACACGCTTCTCTGTTTTCCCACTTACCGGTTATCCGCTCAATCCAAATGAACAAGCTCTCGAAGGCTCACGCCGCATGGCCCGAGCATTTAATTTGCCGTTCATCTGGGGAACTGATTGGCGATTGAAAGGTCGCAGTATGTCGATGGCCTGTGAGAACAATATTCCCGCCATCTATGCCGAATATCTGGGCGGGGCTCAATGCTCTCCTCAGGGAATATTGGACTATGTTGATGGTTGTCTGAATGTACTAGGAATGTTGGAAATGATCGAACGGGATGCACCGGAATCCCGAGTCGAAACAGTGGTTGAGGACCCAACCGAAGGCTCAGGTCATATGCAGGTTTGTCACCCGGCTCCGTTTGATGGATTGCTAACTCCCCATTTCGATCTCGGAGACGACGTACAGGAAGGCCAGCTATTGGGCACTGTGCGTTCGATAGACGGACGACAGACAACTGATTTGGTAGCCGGCCAGAGTGGCAAGATTATCGTGTTACATACGTTTTCGATGGTCCGAGAAGGCGACGCTACCTTCGTCATTGCCTGACGGAGGGTGTTAAAGCGGAATCGACTGCCGATTGGACGTTAAGCAATGATGTCGTGAATGACTTCGCCATGCACATCCGTCAATCGCATATCTCGTCCACTAAAACGGAACGTCAATTGTTCGTGATCCATTCCCAGCATGGCCAGCATGGTCGCATGTAAGTCGTGGATCATAACTTTGTTCTCGACGGCTTTATATCCGTATTCGTCAGTGGCTCCAAAGATGGTTCCACCTTTCGTGCCTCCGCCACAGGTCCAGACGGTGAAGCCAAAGGGATTGTGATCACGACCGTTGGATCCTTGAGCGAAAGGTGTACGGCCGAACTCTCCGGAACAGACGATCAGCGTTTCATTGAGTAGTCCTAAGCGGTCAAGATCGGTAATCAGGCCGGCAATCGGTACGTCAACACAGTCAGCATTCTGTTGATGTCCGTTTTGTAGATTTCCATGTTGGTCCCAACGATCATGTCCAACGCTAGGACAGGTTACTTCGATAAACCGGACGCCCTCCTGAACTAACCGACGGGCAAGTAGCAATTGTCGCGCGTAAGTCGCCGTCCCCTTGGTTTTGTGTTCAAAGCCGTACAGCTTAAGGGTCTCAGCCGTTTCATTTTCGAAATTGGTGATTTGAGGAACAAAGTCCTGCATTCGATAGGCCAGTTCATAGTTGGCGATGGCCGATTCAATTTGATCTTCCTGATGGACTCGATCAGCTTCACGTCGGTCCAGTTTCTGTAGTAACGCGAGCTTGTTGCGTTGAAGGGTATCGGTAGCTTCTTTCCGATTTACATAAGCTACCGGTTCCTGAGACGCGCCAAAGACACTTCCCTGGTAACTAGCTGGCAGGAATCCACTTCCAAAGTTATCTAATCCTCCGGGAGGTGTGAGACCGCCATTGAGCACGACATAAGCAGGGAGGTTTTCACATTCACTACCGAGTCCATAGCCTACCCAGGCACCCATGCTTGGTCTGCCCTGTACTCCGATTCCCGTATGCAGAAAGTAATTTGCATTCGTATGTTCGGAAAAGTTGGAAGTCATCGACCGCACAAATGCCATTTTGTCGACGTGTTGCGCGATGTTCTTAAACAGATCACTACAAGGGATTCCACTTTCACCATAGTTGTTGAATTTCCAGGGGCTGGCCAATGTCTTCCCGATGTTATTGAACTGGGTTGGTTCAATATTCATTGCAAACGGCTTACCATTTTCTTCAGCCAAACGAGGTTTTGGATCCCAAGTGTCGACGTGTGAAGGTCCGCCGTCGAGATACAGGTAAATCACATGCTTGGCTTTAGCAGGGAAATGCGGTTCACGTGGCAGGAATGGTTTTTTACTGTCGCGGCGCCCGGTCTCAGCGGCTTTACCATCTTGAGTTAACAGATGGCCAAGCGCTAACGTACCAAATCCCATGGCGCTTTGACGTAGCATTTCGCGGCGTGAGTACGGTTGTGGTCGGAAGTTTCTGCAGTGAGACATTAGTTTAGTTCAGTTGCTTAATGAATGTAGATAAATGGTTTGGTGTTAATCAGCACGTGCCCCAGGTCAGCCCAAAGCCGTTCGTCTGTGGTTAACTTGTCTGCTGGAATGTTGTATTCCATGGCCTGAATGGTCATGAATTCAGAAGCATCGGCAATTTCTTCAGGAGAAGGGTTACGGGCAAATGCTTCGAGATACATTTGTTTAATTCTTTCTTCCATGCTTAAATCAGCGATTGCTGAGATTCGTTTTCCCCATAGTTTGGCCTGCTCAACTACGAAGGGATCATTCATCAGAATCAAGGCCTGGCTAGGGACATTTGAGACGTTGCGTCGCCCCACTGAATTGAAGGGGATAGGCATGTCAAAAGCCAGCATCATCGGGCTAAGGAAATTCCGTCGTATACCGATATAGACACTTCGCCGTCCAGCACCGTCCAGAGGGCCGGAACCAGGCCGCCCTCGGCCTGTCATAAACGGAGTGACGAATACAGGAACACTTGGACCGAATTGTTTCCTGTCGAGCCGTCCGGAGATTGCTAAAATGCTGTCCCGAATGGCCTCTCCTTCAAGGCGTCGAATATTTTGTCGATAAAGCAGGCTGTTATTGGGGTCGACCTCGATGTAATCAGGGTTGGGAGTACTATCCATTTGATAGGTGCTACTCAGCATGATTTCTTTAAGCATCGACTTGATGGACCAGTTGTGCTCTTCGACAAAGCGAATTGCCAGATGGTCAAGAAGTTCCGGATGGGATGGTCTTCCTCCCAACACGCCGAAGTTATTAGTGGAGGCAACAATCCCTTTTCCAAATAGATGGTGCCACAGGCGATTAACCATGACGCGGCTCGTGAGAGGGTTGTTATCGGCCAGAATATCGTCGGCTAATTGCAGACGACCACTGCCGTGTGATTCTACAGGAGCATCTCCAACAATGGCAGAGAGTAATTGTCGGGGAGCTTCTTCACCAAGTGCTTTATGATTTCCGCGGATGAAGATGTTTTCGTTTTCCCCGGATCCGTCCGCCATGACTAGCACGTGTTCAGGAGCGGGCAATGAATTTTCGATTTCACGGAACGCGGTCCATTGCTGTTGCACCGATTCTTGAATCGTGTCGGGAACTGTGATGAGCTTATGTCCTAGTGCCCAGTTAATTAAACTCACTTGCTCTGCACTCAATTGAGCTTCGTGCCAGGCCTGGAGAGCGACCTCCCATTGTTGCCCATAGCTAGCTGCAAATTGAATGTGATCTTTGACTGATTCATTGACCACATCCAAAATGAGTGTATTGGGAATTTCTCTGGGGCTACCTTCGCTGGTTTGACGAATGTCCTCGATGCTGACGCTGCCGTTGCCTGTATCCAGGAATTCAATAAAGGCTTTGTGCCCTTTATAGCGACGAACATCTCCCTGAAGTCGATGCCAACGAGGCATGGTATCTGCGTTAACGGATGTTGAGAAACCGCCAAATAACAAACCGTTATAGCGATACATGAAAAATCCATCGAGGATCATCCTCGCGGTAACATCTTTTCCCGTTAACCGCATTTGGATGGCATCGTGATTTAACTCAAACGTAGGACTGCGGAAGGAACCGGTTAAGCGATTGGAAAGCTGTCCGGAGTCAATCGAACCAGTCTTGAAAATCTGCAGAGTCTCTCCTCGCAGATCCAATGTTCCTGAAGGAGTCGGTTTGATCGGGAAAGCTTCTCCTTCGGCAAACCACTCAGTCGTCCACTGTGTAAGTCCATCCAGTTGAGGACTTCGTGAGAGAACTTCGGCGGCCTGTGAGAGTGAATCTGAGCTACGTTGAGCTTCTGCCTGTAAACGTCCCGCTAGTGCCGTAGTCGGTAGATCCATTGTTTGCCGCCAGACGTTCAATGGATGTTGAACATCATTCACCTGTTCGTCAGACAGTGCGACGACCCAGCGTGACAAAATGTCTGCATCGAGACCAAGCTCTTTAGCGACAGCCTGGGCAGATCGGCCCTGCTGGGTTGAGGATGGATAATTACTAAATTCAATGTGATCTAAACCAATGTTTCCCCAACTTCCCTGCTGGTCATCCACAGCAACGATTTGAGCCATTTTTCCTTGATGGGCAGTGACGTCCCAATGAATAGGACGAAAGACATTGGTGTTAAAGCCAGGTTGTGACAGAACCACTTTTCCATCGATCACCAAATTGATACAGGTTTTCCCCGCGTGATTGCCGCCACATATCATGAAGTGAATATACCGATGGTCGATCTTAAACGGGGCGCTTGTCAGTTTTCCTCGGTGGGCATCACCTTTGCCCACATCACCTGCATCCCTGATGTTATGGGAATTTGCCCATCCTTTTCCAACGGCCTTTTGATCGCCTTGATATTCACCTTGTGTTTCTTTGGTAATGGGTTCTTCCCCAAAAGCAGTTCCTTCGACAGTCCAGCCTTCAAAATTCGGATCTTCAAAGTCTTCGAATAAGAGAGTTTTCTCCGGCATTTCCTCCGGTCTGGGCGTGCCAACAATCACCTCTCTTGCGGCTAGTAAGTATTTCGCGAACTGCTCACCTGCCAGTACGGATTCGGGAGAGATACTTGTCGCTACTTGTGAGGAAATTTCAGACTGGAGCTCGGCCATTTCGGCGAGCTTGGATTTCATCACAGGTTCCGGATAGACGGCGCGAATGTCCCGTCGTGAGCTTTGCATGAAACCCGTTAACGCGTAGTAATCCTTGGTGGAAATAGCATCGAATTTGTGATCGTGGCAGCGAGCACAACCAATGGTCATACCGAGAAACGCCTTGCCCATTACGTCGATTTGGTTGTCGATTCGATCGGCTTCGTCCTGACGCACATCGACGGGAGCGTGAACTGCTTCTCCCAACCACCAAAAGCTTGTTCCTCGAAGTGATTCATTATGTCCACTTGGACTGAGGCGTGGATTCGCTAAAAGATCCCCGGCGATATGTTCACGAACAAATTGGTCATAGCTGACATCGGCGTTAAACGCTCGAATCAAATAATCACGATACTGGTGAGCGTGGGGTACGCCATAATCGAATTCATGCCCGTAAGATTCTCCGTAACGGACGACGTCCATCCAGTGCCTTGCCCAACGTTCACCAAAATGCGGTGAGTCCAGGAGTTCGTCAATAACCTGTTCAAAGGCAGTTTGTGTCTCAGCGGGATTGTTTAGAAATGCATCGACCTGTTGGGGAGTTGGAGGCAGGCCAATCAAATCGAAGTAAGCACGGCGTAATAACGCTGTTCGACTTGCACTGTCATTGGGGGCAAGCTCATTTGCTTCAAGCTTTTGTAATACAAAATTGTCCAGACTACGTTGAGTCCAATCCTGATTCTGTACTGTTGGTACTCGGTGTTTAACAGGGCCTTTCCAGACCCAGTGTTTGTCTTTACGATCTTCGAGATCGAAGTGCTCACCGACGTCCACCTGAGTGACAGCTTCGTCAGGCCATGCCGCCCCTTCCCGAATCCACTTGGCAAATTTGTCGACGTCGGCTTTTCCTAGACGGTACTTGGGAGGCATTTGATAGATGTCGCCATAATTCACGGCATCCAGAAACAAACTTTCTTCATTACCAGGCTCCACTGCCGGTCCGGTATCACCACCCTTTAATAGTAGTGATCTGGCATCGACTCGCAGACCACCCTTAATCTCCTTGGCCTTACTGCTATGGCATTCATAGCAATGTTTGACCAGCAGGGGTCGAATCTCAGTTTCAAAATACTCAAGCTGTGAATCTGAGAATTTCACTTCGTCGTCTTCCGCGAAACCGTTTACAGGTAGAAACGCTAGAAGTGCAGTGAGTAGGAAGTATGCGTATTTCATGGCAATCAGGATTAGTCGTTGGAGGACCAATTACAGGAGAAGGAGTTACACAGTTGAACCACAAACATTATATCAAAGTGATTCGCCAACAGAATCAAGGTTGAGAACTTGCTACACTAGACAGGTGTATCCCCCACTTTGCAAATAGGAGAGACGATTCAATGTGGATTCGAGCTTTAACTCTGTTGTTGCTTATCCCAGCGATCACTTTTGGTAATGAAAAACCAGATATGGTGTTTTTGATGATCGGCCAATCCAACATGGCAGGTCGTGCAGCCATGGAGCCTGAGGACAAGACTCCCTTTAAAGGTGTGCAACTGCTCAATGCAGACTCGAAATGGGAACAGGCTGTTAACCCACTCAATCGTTATTCCGCCTTGCGTAAAGATATATCCATGCAAAGGATTGGGCCGAGTGCTGGATTTGGTACGGCAATTCAAGCTCACTTTAAAGACCGTTCAATCGGCCTAATCGTCAATGCACGCGGTGGTTCTTCCGTTAATCAATGGCAACCGGGGATGCCGCTTATGGCGACCTCACTCAAGCGTTGGCGAGAGGCGGGCAGCCCTCCGTTGTCTGCCGTGATTTGGCATCAAGGCGAATCTGACGCGGAAGACCCTGAGTACCTCAAGAAGCTGAGCGTCGTAGTGAACGAAATTCGCACTAAAGTAGGTCAGCCTGAATTACTGTTTATCGCCGGTGAGGTGTATGGCGATCGACCAGTAAACGATAAGATCCGCGCAATCAGCGAACATATTCCTCACACCGGATTCGTTTCAGTCAAGGATCTAACGGTTTTCGATAAAGTGCACTTTGATCGAAAGAGCATTTTAGAACTGGGGCGACGCTACGCCCAAAAATACATCGAATTGACTACGAAGAACTAAAAGGCGTTCATGGTGAAAGTTGCCGTATGTTAGGCAATAATCTGTTTCACCAAGTGTCCGTCAACGTCTGTTAGGCGGAAGTCACGACCTTGGAAACGATAGGTAAGTTTCTCGTGATCCAGGCCTAATAAATGGAGGACGGTAGCCTGTAGGTCATGGACGTGTACCTGATCTTCGACGCTGTAGTAACCCAGATCGTCGGTTTTACCAACGGTGACGCCACCTTGGATGCCACCTCCGCAGAGCCACATCGAATAAGCCTCGATATGATGGTCTCGCCCTAGCATGTCACGAGGTTCCCCCTGAGGTGTACGGCCAAATTCGCCACCCCAAATGACGATGGTGTCTTCCAGCAGTCCTCTTGATTCCAAGTCCTTGATTAATGCAGCTGCAGGCTGGTCTACTTCTCCACAACGTGCATCGAGAGCCTCGTTCAGATTGGTCCCGGCATTTCCATGATGATCCCAGTCGGTGTGATAGAGCTGGACAAATCGAGTACCACGTTCAACTAGTCGCCTGGCCAGCAGGCAGTTTCGACCAAAGGATGGCTTTCCAGTATCTTTGATTCCATACATATCCAGCGTGTCCTGAGTCTCGCCTTTGAGGTCCATTAGCTCTGGAGCACTCGACTGCATGCGATATGCCATTTCATAAGTTGCAATGCGTGTAGCGATTTCAGGGTCTCCGATCTGTTGAAGTCGAGCGGAGTTCAGGTCTTTCACGGCATCCACGAAGTCACCCTGCCCCTTGGAACTAATGCCCTGAGGCGTTGCCAGGTTGAGAATCGGGTCAGCGCCATTGAGGAAGGGGACACCCTGATAAGTTGTTGGCAGGAATCCACTTCCCCACAGAGGTGTACCGCCACGAGGGCCTCGTGGGCCGGAGTGCATCACCACAAATCCTGGTAGATTGTTGGATTCACTTCCAATGCCATAGGTAACCCACGCTCCCATACTCGGGCGACCAAAACGTTGAAATCCAGTGTTCATAAATAGCTTGGCGGGGCCATGATTGAAGACTTCGGTCTTCATCGACCGGATAATTGCAATCTTATCGGCCAACTCACCGAGGTGTGGAAGTAGTTCGGACATCTCTTGTCCACTGTCGCCCCATTTCTGGAATTTCCGTTTAGTCCCTAATAGCTGGGCATCCTTCTTGAGAAAGGCGAAGTTCTTACCTTCGACATAAGACTCAGGGATAACCTCCCCGTCCATCTCCTGTAGCTTTGGCTTGTAATCGAATAACTCCAGTTGACTCGGGCCACCAGCCATAAACAAGTAGATGACTCGTTTGGCTTTTGCATCGAAGTGTGGTTCCTGCGGAGCGAGTGGATTTGTTTTACGATCACTCTGGTCAGCTGCGCGCAGATTCCCATCGGCCATTAACGAGGCCAGGCCAATGGACCCAATACTTAATCCGGCATTGGAGAAAAAGTGGCGGCGTGTTTGTTCGCGTACAATGAGTTGTTCTAGTGACATGATTTATTCCCGAGTAATAAATTCGTCTAGGTTGAGCAGTACCCGTGACAGTGTGGTCCAGGCTGCTGCGTCGCTCGTGCTTAAGCCTTCTGGTATGAATCCGGGAGCGGCTGCCTGAGCCTGATCCGGGTTTTCCGCATACCATTGCTTTTGTTGTTCCAGAAATTCCTGCAAACGTGCCTGTTCATAATCATTGGGTTTGCGAGTGAGTACTCGCTGGAAAGCAGCGTCGATGCGATCGGATTCACTAACACCCCGGAGTTTCAGAACTTGTTCAGCAAGCATTTGAGCAAATTCAAAGAATGCTCTGTCATTAGCTAGTGTTAAAGCTTGCAACGGAGTATTACTGCGAGACCGGCGTGTACATGTTGTATTTGCTTCTGGTGCATCAAAGGTCGGCATCAGCGGATAGGGGCTACTTCGCCAGAAGTATGTGTACATCGCTCGACGAAACCGATCGTCGCCCTTACTTTCAGGCCAGGCCTTTTTCTGTTGGGTCAGAATGTAAATCCCCTCTGGCTGAGGTGGATAAACCCCTTTGCCTCCCAACTTGGTCGAGAGAATGCCGGCAGCCTGGATGCTACAATCCCGGATGGCCTCGGCTTCCAGACGGATGCGGGATTGTCGTGCCAGCAGTCGATTGTCCGGGTCACGTTCAAGCAAGTCGGCCGTCATGGCTGAGGATTGCTGATAGGTTTCGGAGCTTAACACTAATCGATGGAACCGCTTGACGCTCCAGTTGGAATCGCGAAATTCAGAAGCTAGCCAGTCAAGCAACTCAGGGTGCTCTGGTAATTCGCCCTGAAGCCCAAAGTCATTTTCAGTTCGAACAATACCCATGCCGAACAAGCGTTGCCAAAAACGATTGACTGTGACTCTAGCCGTTAGGGGATTCTCATCGCTCATCAACCACTGTGAAAAATCAAGACGCGTGACGTATTGGTTTTCGCTTGAAATTGGCGGGAGTACCTCTGGGACATCTGCTTGAACCTTCGCACCCTGTCTGAGGAAGTCGCCTCGAATCTGAATGTGTGTCGTTCTTGGCGTATCAAGCTCTTTTAAGATCATGGTGGTCGGAATTGATTTTTCCAATGCCGAGAGCTGTGATTTAAGGGAGTCGACTTTTGCTACCAACTCCTTTCGAGTTAAATCTGTTTGCTTGTAGGCTTCGACAATTTGAGCTTCTTCTTCCTTGCTTCGTTCCTCTTTCTTTAGCAACGCGATGATACTGGCAGGAGTATCCAGTAATGCAGGATCTTCGTTGGTTACCGAAAGACTGAAACAACCGACCAGATAATTGGGGGCGGTGTTGTTATGGAACATAGTAATGGTAAGTCGTGACTTTCCATCTACCTTAGGTGATTGGGTTGGCAGGAAGATCGCCTGGCGATCGACATTCAGCGAGCCGGATTTTACGTTGATTGCCCAGCCTGTGTTGTCTTTTCCGTCAATAGAGTGATAGACCGGATAGCCATCCTGTGAGTGATCAGCGATTGCTCGCCCCAGATCGATTTCGACCTTCTCACCCTTTTCGTTCGTCAGGAAGGCATTGAATTCGCTAAGCACGAAGTTCCCGTTGGCTGCGCGTCCGGGACCGGACTCTGGCAAACTAACATGAGTATTGGCTTCCAGTCGGATGGCTGTAAGTTGGTCAATTTCAATATCGTAGTGAACAATATACGTGTCATTTGCCGGAACACTAAAATCAACCAGCAATTGATCGTCCTCGATTTTGTTGAGGACCGCTCCTTTATCGGTCGTCCACTCAACCGGCTGTTGTCGTTGCCATTGGACTTCTTTTGCAGCCAGTAATTTGGCTTTCCAGTCATCGAATCCGGCCATGAACGACTTGTCGTGTTCTGCCAAAGGTGCCTCAGCTGCCTGAAGGTCGGCCTTGAGCTGCTCGCGTTGTTGGAGCTGCCGTTCCGACGGCACGCTGATTTTTGGCCCTGAACCTCCGGCGTCGTTATTGTCGGCCGTGCTGTTGAAAATTGCATAGAGTTGATAAAAGTCTCGTTGCGAGATTGGATCATATTTGTGCTGGTGACATTGAGCACAACCGACGGTTAAACCCAGGTAGACGGCTCCGGTGGTGTTAACGCGGTCCACGACTGCCTCAACACGAAATTGTTCGTCACTGGTACCACCTTCCTGATTAATCAGCGTGTTGCGATGAAATCCTGTTGCGATTAGCTGATCGTTGGTTGGCGAATTGAGCATATCACCAGCCATTTGTTCGTGAGTAAATTGGTCAAAGGCCATATCTGCATTCAACGCATTAATCACCCAGTCACGGTATTTCCAGATCTCCCGTGGGCCATCGATAGTAAAGCCGTTGGAATCCGCGTAGCGGGCAAGGTCCAGCCAGTGACGCCCCCATCGTTCTCCATAGCGTGGAGACGAAAGGACATTGTCGATCAATTGAGCATAGGCATCCGGTGCATCACTCTGCACAAAATCAGAAATCTGTTCCGGCGTGGGAGGAACGCCCAGCATGTCTAAGTAGATCCGGCGAATCAGCGTTGCTTTATCCGCTCGGGCTGATGGTGTAAGTCCTTCGTCGCGGAGACGCTTCAGCACAAATGCGTCAATGCCGTTGTTACCCCATTGATTGTCCTCGAATCTTGGAACATCAGGACGAGCGATTGGTTGAAATGCCCAGTGGTCACTTTTCCTTCGGGCAATGTTGGTCGAAGCTTCCGCTTCCGACATCTTAGCTCCCTGGACGATCCAATCCCGGATGAGTTGAATTTCTGAATTCGAAAGAGGGTCCAGATCGAGGGGCATTTGAGGCACTTCCCCTTTTCCCTGGAGGACTTCAAGAAGCAGGCTTTCATCTGGTTTGCCAGCGACCACAGCAACTCCGCGATCACCGCCTCGCATCAATAACCCACCGGTCTCGATTCTAAATCCACCTTCTTGCAGATCCGGACCATGGCAATCGATGCAGTGCTGAGTCAAAAGAGGCTTGATGTGTTTGGTGTAATCGACATCCTGAGCTCCCAGCATGGGCTGAAAGGCCATCGTTACCAATGCCATCGCTAGCAATGATTGTCGTGACATATTGAATGATTCTCCTAAGGGTTGATTCTCGTTCAGTATAGCTGAAATACTCGCCCGCTTCTGCTTCATTTGAGTAACTGGTATTACGGTAATTTCCTATCATCGCCTACAATTCTGGCGTCCAAGGGTGGGGCTTACTTACTTCCTACACAGGTTGAATGATATGAACGTGAAGCTCATCGGGTGTACTATCTTACTGACCGCCGTCCTAACGGGATGTTCTGTGGAAAAAGCGATGCAGGCACCTACGAGAAAGAACCTCAATGTGTTTCAACCGGGGACTTCACGGCTTCAGTTGATCTCAGAGGTTGGCACTCCGGCTGTCACAGAATACCGTCATGGAAAACGTGTCGATATTTTTATATTCAAACAAGGTATGGCAGAAGAACTTAACTACTTGCGAGCGGCCGGGTATGGCGCCGCCTTTGTTGTGACAGGCGGCCTTTCAGAAGTTCTTACTTATCCCGTGGAATCGGAAGCGAATTTCCCTACGATTACGGCGCAAGTTACTTACGACCAGTATGATAGCGTGATTTCGTTGGAAGTCCTTAAGGATGGCCTGGTCATCAAAGCAGGTGGTCCTGAGAATACTCCTCCTCCAGCTCCCGCCGCATCGATCGCAGCTCCTCCGATCGATTCATCCGGTGCTCAACTAAACTAAGCACGCTTTAAAAAGTTCACTCGGCTCACTGGAGTCTTGATATGAATCAGCCATGGGATGCCGAATTCAATGTCACGCCGGCCGTAGCTCAACACCTAATTGACTCACAGTTTCCGGAACTCGACACTTCCGTAATAGAGCTGTTGGGTACAGGTTGGGATAACGTTGCCTATCTGGTGGATCATGACAAAGTGTTTCGATTCCCTCAGCGAGAGCTTGGTGGATGGACCATGGAATGTGAATTGGAAATCCTTCCTCAGTTAAAAAGTAAATTGCCACTGCCAATCACGATTCCAGAATGGATAGGAAAACCACAGGGTGAATACTCATGGCCGTTTGCCGGTTATCGTTTCATTGCCGGCACGCCGGCCGGGGCTATGCCTCTCACTGATAAACAACGTGGAGGGATTGCTAGTGATCTCGGACGGTTCTTAAAGGCGTTGCATGGACTGACAGATCATCAGACAATCACCGGACCTAAGGATGAAATTGGTCGATTGGATATCGAGAAAAGGTCGAAGCAGGCTCGAAATCATCTTGAGTTCATGGTGAGCCATCGTTTGCTAGAAGAGCGGCACGCCGCTCGATTATTCGATTTCATCAAGAAGTTTGACGGGTTCACCTACCAACCGAAACAAGTCGTGGTGCATGGAGATTTGTATTCACTCCATCTATTGCTTGATCAAACTGATCAGCTTTGTGGGGTGATCGACTTTGGCGACACGCATCTCGGCCACCCTGCTCTGGACCTAGCCTGTGTCTGGTCCTTTCTACCAGTGGAATCTCATCCTCAGTTTTTCGAGGCCTATGGAGAGATCGACTTCGAGACTCAACAACTCGCTCAATTTCGTTGTTTACAACACTCAGGCATCATGGTGAAGTTTGCCTTCGATACCCAAAACGACCTGTTGTTGCAGAATAGTCTGTTTCCATTTAACCGGTTTGCCATTTAACCATTTAGCCATTTAGCCATTTAACCAGTTAGCCAATTAAACAGTTAGACAATTAGACAGTTAGACAATTAGACAGTTAGACAATTAGACAGTTAGACAATTAGACAGTTAGACAATTAGACAGTTAGACAATTAGACAGTTAGACAATTAGACAGTTAGACA
>CALKCC010000323.1 GCA_938082855.1 uncultured Pirellulaceae bacterium
CAGGATGAATTAATCGGTCGCCCGATTGTTAATGAGATCATTCATCGTCTGCAATTCCTTGCCAAAGTCGGAGTGGCTTATCTCACGCTCGACCGTTCCGCAGATACATTGAGTGGCGGGGAAATGCAGCGAGTGCGGCTTGCTAGTAGTATTGGTTCCGGTCTTGTCGGAGTTTGTTACATTCTGGATGAACCCTCGATTGGATTGCATCCCCGCGACAATGAACGGCTGATACAATCCTTGCGTGACCTTCAGCGTTTAGGCAATACAGTGATCGTCGTGGAACATGATGAAGCAACAATGCGGGAAGCCGATCAGATTATAGATGTGGGTCCCGGAGCCGGACAAAACGGAGGGAATGTAGTTGCCCAGGGAACGCCTGCTGAAGTCCAGGCTGATACCGCCTCGGTGACTGGACAGTACCTTGTTGGTGAGAAACGAATTGCCGTTCCTGAAAAACGAAGAAAAGTGAAAGCTCGTAAACAGATTAGCCTTGAACGAGCAACTACCAATAACCTGAAGAATGTCACTCTCAAGATTCCGCTTGAAACCTTCGTTTGTGTCACCGGCGTTTCAGGTTCAGGTAAGAGTTCATTAGTGAACGAAACGTTGGCACGAGCGATCACTCGGCACTTAGGGAACAAATGCCCAAAACCAGGACCCTTCAGTGAATTAAAGGGAGTGGAGCATCTCGATAAACTGGTGCAGATCACGCAGGCTCCGATTGGACGCACGCCGCGAAGTAATGCGGCTACGTATACAGGAGTATTTGATGAGATTCGCAAGGTGTTTGCCCAAACACGGGATGCGAAACAACGCGGTTACAAAGCGAATCGGTTCAGCTTTAACGTCAAACAGGGGCGTTGCAGCAGTTGTGATGGACAGGGCGTTCAGAAGATAGAGATGAATTTCCTTCCGGACATGTATGTCAAATGTGACCAATGTCATGGTGCTAGGTTTAATCGTGCAACCTTACAGGTGCGTTATAAAGGGCTAACCATTGCTGACGTGCTGGACCTGCCAGTGAGCGAAGCAGTTGTGTTCTTTGAAAATCTGGAGAATATTCATCGCACGTTGAAGAGTCTTGAGGATGTTGGCTTAGGCTACCTGCGACTCGGTCAACCGTCGACGACGCTTTCGGGGGGCGAAGCCCAGCGCGTCAAATTAGCAACACAGCTGGCCCGCGTTGATACGGGAAAGACGCTGTATCTGTTAGATGAACCGACCACGGGATTACACTTTGAAGATATCCAACGCTTACTCAGTGTATTGAGCAGGTTGGTCGATAAAGGTAACACGGTCGTGGTTATCGAGCATAATCTGGATGTGGTTAAGTGTGCCGATTGGATTGTCGACCTGGGACCCGAAGGCGGGACTGGTGGCGGCCAAATTATTGCCACAGGGACTCCGGAAGAAGTGGCTCGTGATGATCAAAGTTACACAGGACAGTGCTTGCAAGATGTCCTGGTCTGAATGGAAAGTAGGAGAAGAGTGACTCAATGAAAGCGATCTTGTTTGTTGCTCTAGGGGGCATGATTGGCGCTGTTCTGAGATACCTTGGGTCGCTCGGAGCAATCCGTCTACTCGGGGATGGATTTGCCTACGGTACTTTGGTGGTCAATGTGATTGGTTGTTTAGGCATCGGATTTCTGGCCGGTTGGGGATTTACTACCTGGACTGAAAACGAGCACGCCAGACTATTCGTTGTTACCGGATTGCTGGGATCACTAACCACATTTTCCACGTTTGGTTGGGAAACGGTGCAGTATCTCCAGGAAGGCCGCTGGCAACTGGCATTGGCCAATGTAGCTCTCAACTTAGCAGTCGGGCTCATAGCGGTTTCTGGCGGTTTTAGCGTCGGTCATTCAATCATGGGAAAGGCCGTTTAGTCGCCGGGAAAACCCCAAAAAATGCTCGGATTAGGCTGTTTATGCCGATTCTCAATGATTCTCATTAAATCTAGGGGGCTTATGCCCTTATCGACGCTTGCAAGAATTCCATGCTTGCAATAATCTAAACTGATTAGGACTTTCATACGTATCTTGGTAGGGGTATGGCATAGAATTCAAGGGTAAAACTTGAGTTAGCTTCTGCCCTGTGACCGTGTGTAGGTCATAATTAAAACGAAGAAACATCGTACGATTACAATCGTTTCCAGAATTGGAGACAGGAGAGAAAAATGGCAACCATAGATAAGGTTTCGGAAACGGACTTTATGGCAGGCTCGGACATTTTGGTCGAAGCTCTGATTCGTAATGGCGCCGAAGTCGTCTTTGCCTACCCAGGTGGTTGTAGCATGCCTTTACATCAGGCTTTGCTACGCAACGAAGATAAGCTCCGTACTATCCTGCCTCGTCATGAACAGGGTGGAGGATTTGCGGCACAGGGTGTTTCTCGTACAACCGGCGTTCCCGGAGTCTGTATTGCAACAAGTGGACCCGGTGCGACGAATCTGGTAACGGCCATTGCAGATGCCAAATTGGATAGTATTCCGATGGTGGCAATTACGGCTCAGGTTCCAACCCCTGTCATCGGTTCCGATGCTTTTCAGGAAACTCCGATGGTGGAAGTCTGCCGTGGAATTACCAAGCATCACTATTTGGTTACCGATGTAAATGATCTGGTTCGAGTGGTCAAGGAAGCATTCCATATCGCCACGACTGGACGCCCAGGACCGGTATTGATTGATATTCCTAAGGACGTACAACTTTCACAATGTCACGTCGACTGGGACGTGGACATGAACCTGCCCGGCTATCGCTTTGGCGTCATTGACGAACCGCCGATTGAGCAGCTCAATCAAGTTGCTGCAGCGATTAAGCATGCCAAACGCCCTTTGATTTATGCGGGTGGTGGGATTATTACCGGAGAAGCCACCGGTGAATTGCGAGAATTGATTGCCAAAACTGAGATTCCTACGACATTGACTGTGATGGGACTTGGGGCCTTACCGGGCACCGATCCACTTTGCATGGATATGCTTGGGATGCATGGCGCTATTTACGCTAACTGGGCTGTCCGTGATTGTGATTTACTCATTGGTCTCGGTGTTCGATTTGACGATCGTGTGACTGGTAAACTGGAAAAGTTTGCTCCGAACGCCAAGATTGTCCATATCGATATCGATCCTTCTGAGCTCAATAAGAACAAACCAGCACATATTCCTATCGTGAGTGATGTGAAAATTGCTCTGCAACGATTGATTCCATTGGTTGACCACAAGGATGATATCGATGAATGGCGTGCACAGTGTCGTGCGTGGAAACAAGAAAACCCACTAACTTACGATCATTCCTTTGATGGAATTCTTCAGCAGCATGCGATCGCTGAATTGTCGCGTCTGACTCAGGAGCGTGATACAGTCATTACGGTTGGCGTTGGTCAGCATCAAATGTGGGCAGCTCAGTTCTATCAATTCAATAAACCTCGGACCTGGTTGTCCAGTTCGGGGCTCGGGACCATGGGATTTGGCTTGCCAGCTGCCATGGGCGTTCAGGCCGCTCATCCGGATAAGCTTGTTATCGACATTGACGGTGATGGCAGTTTCCAGATGAACATTCAGGAACTGGCAACCTGTAAATGTGAGAATCTACCGGTCAAAGTACTGTTGTTGAACAATCAGCATCTGGGCATGGTTGTTCAATGGGAAGATCGGTTTATGGAAGGTCGTCGGGCTCATACATACCTGGGACCAATTGATGATGATGAGGCACGAGGTAAGGGAAGTAGTGCGTACGCCGTCGAGCGATACCCGGACTTCGTTCAGATTGCTAAAGGTTATGGTTGTGGAGCAGCAACTGTTTCCAAGAAAGAAGATTTGGAAGCAGCCTTAATCGAAATGATCGAATACGATGGTCCATTCGTGCTTGACGTAGAGGTTCCTTATCAGGAGCACGTACTTCCGATGATTCCATCCGGTGGTAGCGTAGATGATATGATTACAGAGTAATCAGCGAAGCAGTTCATAAGAAACCCGGTCCTGGTGACCGGGTTTTTTTATAGGGTATGGTGAGATGGAAGCAGTAAAGCAGAAGAAATTCGCGTTACACTGGCAAATTCTTATTGGAATGTTGGCCGGTGGAATACTCGGTGTATTGCTCAATATGAATGGCCGGGAACACTCAATTACTCTACAGGGAGACGAAGCAGGATCCTTTTTTAAAGTGGAGATGCAGGACGTCAATGGCATGATTCTGATCACCTCTTATGCCGGGACGGAGAAACAAAATGGCTATGTGATTGGTAATTCGCCGGCGTATTCACTCATCACCCACAAAGATCTGTCCGCCTTTCAAAAAGACGAGCCTGAATTGCACCGTTTGTTTCAAGAGCATGGTCGTAGCTGGGCTCGCTGGGTGAGTGACTGGACGAAGCGTTTGGGAGATCTCTTCCTAAGAATGTTGAAGATGGTAGCTATCCCGTTGATTGTCTGTTCGTTAACCACCGGTGTTCTGGGATTGGGAAAAGCCGATCGTATCGGGAAGATGTTCGGTCGTACGATGACCTACTATTTGTGCACCAGTTTTCTGGCAATCCTGACAGGCTTACTACTGGTTAATATCATTCAGCCAGGCAATCGATCAGACCTTGCAATCACAGTGGCAACAGACAGCGTAGTGAAGTCGGCAGAGCCTATTTCGGTCATGCTGTTTTCTCAAGTTGAAAAAATGATTCCCACCAATCCACTACAAGCACTGGCCGAAGGAGACTTTCTCTCGATCATCAGTTTTACTCTGATGTTCTCGCTGAGTGCTCTATTGGTTGGAGGAAAGACGCTTGGGACGGTACGCGATGGAGCACAGGCTGGATTTGAAGTCATGATGAAGATGACGATGGCTGTGATTGCATTGGCACCTGTAGGAGTATGTTTCCTAATGCTCAATGCAACTGCGTTAAACGGCACGGAAGTTTTTCAGCCTTTAGCCTGGTACATGTTAACGGTCTTACTAGCCTTACTATTCCATGCCTGTGTCACGCTGCCACTGATCGTTAAATTCCTAGCTCGTCGTAATCCAGTCGAGTTTGCCCGGGCGATGAGCCCCGCATTACTGACAGCATTCAGCTCGGCTTCAAGCAACGGAACATTACCGTTGACGATGGCCAGTGTGGAGAAACGCGCCGGGGTAAAGAATGAAACGAGTTCTTTTGTCCTGCCTTTAGGTGCCACAATCAATATGGATGGCACGGCACTTTATGAAGCCGTAGCAGTGTTGTTTATTGCTCAACACACATTGGCAGAACCGTTGTCGTTGGGTTTACAGATCACTGTTGCCTTGACCGCATTGTTGGTGAGTATCGGAGCCGCTGGTATTCCTCATGCCGGGCTGGTCATGATGGTAATCGTACTGCAGGCAGTTGGACTGCCGTTGGAAATGCAGGGGCTAATACTGGCAGTGGATCGTGTTCTGGATATGTTTCGTACGAGTGTCAATGTGTGGAGCGATTCCTGCGGTTGTGCCGTGATTGACCGTTTCAGTGAGGCAAACACAGAATCATCGGTCACTTAAGGTTTAATCATAAAGACTCTTCGTGATCGAACACGAGGTCTCACTTCGCCGCAGGCAAGCACTGCGTGTCCCTGCCAATATGTGACATTGGCAACCACCGGTGGCCAGACACCGGCATGAGGGTTCGTGTCAGGTGCTTCTCCAACCGCTTTGGGAAATGGCCGCGCTTCTTTCCATACATCCTCGTTGGGGTGGTATGAGAGCACGCTGGCTGGGAATCCAGGATGTTTGTCTTTGAGCGTGTTAGTCTGTGCTGCCAACTCTCCGTGGTCTCCAGAGACGACCAACAAGCTTTGGTTAAACGTAATCGCCGGCGTCGGTGCTGCTACGGCAGGTCGAGGTAGCGAGGCCGTCTGCGTCCAGCGAGTTTTATTCAGATCGAATTTGAATCCGTCAGTTAAATATTTGCGAGTGATCTTGGCGTCCTGATCTAACGCTAGGTCAGTACCCGAAAACAAATAAATGGAATTATCCACGACACCAGCAACAGCCAGCATACGCGGGGCTCCCGGCCAGGTTGTCAGCTTCTCCCACTCGCGGACAGCTTTAGGTTTGGAGAGATCCAGTCGCCAAAATACCTTGGCAGGCCGGGTGGCACCGGGAGCATGTAAGCCCCCTAGGACATAGACACTGCCACGGTGTAAGACTCCCGTACCGTTGGCCAGTGGTGCTGGGAGTGATGGCATGGCAGTTGTTTTGACACGATTACCTTTGAGTGACAATATAAAGCAGTCGGAAACATGCTCTTTGCTATCACCTCCGCCAATGCAAAGCACTCCATGCGGAACATCCTTGGCAAGCGACGAATCTGTCTCGGAGAGATTAAAGGAAAGGCCATAGGCCAATGGTCGAGGTAGTTTACTGTCAGATTTTCGCCATTGTCCATCTGGCGTGTCCAGAATGTAGATCGAGTCGTACCAGACCTTATCAGTTTCCCAGCGGGGTTGATGGGGGAAGTTAGCTCCGCCGGCTACGATCAGGCTGCCTTTGCTTACCCCGACATACGGTGCTGCAAAGCCCTCTGCATCTGCGATTGGAGTCAACTCATGAAACGTCTGAGCGAAGCCTGACTGGAAGCACGCCAGACTGATCATTAGGCTAAGCAGGAATGGTAATCGTTGAAAGATCTGATTCAAGTAGTTCACGGTCTTCTTTCTTTTCAATAGGGACGGAACGAGCAAGGTCGAGATACTCTTTTGTTTTGGCTGAATCCCCTTCCAAACTATAGGCTCTTGCCAAGGCTTCGTAGCCAAAGGCAAGATCCCAATCTTGGAGACCAATTTCCTTACAAAGGGAGAGACAGCGATTGGCGTGATACAAAGCAGGTTCACTTCGCTCTGCCACGACATAGACGCGAGATATTTGCCAATGTCCGCGGGCCTGATTGACAGGTTCGCCTCCTCGTAGCCAGTGGTAGGTGGAAGCATGAGCGCTGTTAATCATCTCATCAATCTGATCTTGGGTACGCTGCTTCAGGTCGATCAAGGACCAAGTATGATTGAATAACTCGATGGCCATCTTCCGGTGTTCCGGAATACTTTCAGGATTGGTAGATGCATCAGTCATGAATTCAACGTGTCCTTCTCTTAAACGCTGTTAGCATTATAACGCAATCGAATCGCTAAATTGATGTACTGGTGAGGTGAAGCAAGGGCATAAAAAAACTCCTTCACAATCAATGATTGTGAAGGAGTTGGCTTGGGTGGATGGTGTCTCTAGTTCTGTTTGAACTTAAAGATTTCACCGCCTCGTAGTTGGGTGGTGAAGTAAACTTCGCCATCCTGGTCTTCCCCAAAGGTGATCAGTGGGATATTTTCACCCGCAGGAGACTTGTTAGGAATCTCATGATTGGCGATCACTTTGCCGGATTTATAATCATGTTCCAACGCCCAGATTCGACCGGAAACGTAGTCTGCGTAGACGTACATGCCGTTGAGCTTTGGAGCAGCTAGACCTCGGTAAACCACGCCACCGGTAATCGACTTACCGGTTTCATGATCGTACTCGAAAATCGGGTCGATCAGGTCTTCACGAGGGCCAGAACCTTTTTCGCCGGATTCGGTAACGTAAGGATGATTTCCTTCACGTAAATTCCAGCCGTAATTCCCACCACGTTTGACGATGTTAATTTCTTCCCAGAGTTTCTGGCCAACGTCAGCGGCATAGAAAGTACCAGTGACCCGGTCGAATGACAGACGCCAGACGTTTCGGAACCCATAAGCGTAAATCTCAGGCTTTGCACCTTTGGTTTTTACAAATGGATTTGATTTTGGTACAGAGTAGTTCTTACCTTCGTCTTTATTGTCGACGTCAATTCGCAGAATACTGCCGTTGAGTGTACTCAGGTTTTGCCCGTTCTTTAGCGGGTCTCCACCTTTTCCACCATCGCCTAGAGCGATGTATAGATAACCATCCGGACCAAAAGCGAGAGTCCCGCCATTGTGGTTCCAGAATGGCTGAGGAATCCGAATTAGTTCTTCTTCGTAAGTCGAGTCGGCTTTGTTGGGATCGTCTTTGGATACCCGAAATCGACTCACAACCGAAGTGTGCTCAGCATCACTGGTCGTATAGAAGAGGAAGAACTCACCGTTTTCCTTGTAATTGGGATGCATGGCAAAACCGAGCAACCCTTCTTCGTTTTCTTTATCCTTGTAAGTAACCTGTTCTTCATGGTCAAAGAAAACGTCCGCTTCTTCCACTTCTGAATTCTTGTCAAAGACATGAACAGAACCTAACTGAGAGGCAACAAAGATTCGGTTGCTTCCGTCGCCGGCGTGGGTTACCACGATGGGGCGAGCGATTCTCAGATTGGGAAAGGCAGATTCAATCGATACGCCTAAATCGGCAGCCTGAGTTGCAGTCGTGGCGATCAACATAGCCACAACGGCCATGAATTTCATAGTCAATCTACGCATGGAATGATGTCCTCGTTAGAAATGTGCTTGTTAGTCGTCAACTTTAATGAGTTCGATTTTGAAAATCAGAGTTTCATTTGGTCCGATTGGTCCGCCTGGACGTGGATTTGCACCGTATGCCAATTCGGAAGGAATATACAATTCCCATTGATCGCCTTCCTTCATTAACTGCAGGGCTTCGGTCCAACCAGCAATAACCTGATTTACACCAAAAGTCGCAGGAGTTCCTCGTTTGTAGGAACTGTCAAAAACAGTACCATCGATCAAAGTACCTTCGTAATGTGTGGTTACGCTGGATGTGGCTGCAGGAGTCTTACCGTCACCTGCTTTGATAACTTTATATTGCAAGCCACTCTTAGTCACTTTGACGCCTTCTTTCTTTGCGTTGGCTGCGAGATAGGCTTCGCCCTTCTTTTTGTTTTCTTCTCCAGCCTTAGCAGCTTTTTCAGTAGCCATTTTTTGGAGTGCCTGTTGAAACGCGATGAAGGCAGCCTGAAGTTCCTCGTCGGACTTCTCGACTTTATCGCTTGCCGAATCCTTGACACCCAGGATGAATGCTTCGAGATCCAGTTCGATTCCCTGAGATTTCATGTTATTCATAAAATTGACACCAAATGCGTAACTACCCTCTTTCACTACATCCCCTTTGGCTGCTGGCTTTTCTTCGTCCTGTGCCACGGCAACAACACTGAGAACGCTCAGCATCAGACATGACATGATAAATCGATTAAACATGAGTTTTCCTTTCTTTGTCGAAATGTATAAATTCCGACGTTTGGTTTCTTGATGAAACCGACTTGAATATGTGAATGCAGCCTAGGCCGGAGGACTTAGTAATGCATGTAATCTATGCGATTGCCTACCCAATATGAGTTGCTTACAGGTAGGTGCAAACCTGTATTCTACGGCAGGATTCGGTGAAAATCTACGAGATAGACCCGTTAATAGTCGTCATCGTTGGGAGGCACTTTTTTGCCGATGGTATTGAAGCCCAGGCACGAAAAAACAAATCGCTGACACGACACCAAAGAGAATCAGGCTATATCGGGGGAACATGGCCATGAGGACTGAAGTTAGGAATAATGCGATGGATTGGGAGTAGAATTTACCGGTTAGAATTCCTGCTTTAACCATGAACACCATGCCGCTGATCAGACCGATCACTGGAGCGGTTTCCAGGACCTCCAGTCCCATCAGATATTCGATTGGAAAGAGCAAGGCGATGGCAATGAGGCTTGCGGCCCAGGCATGGGCTATTTGTCGTTCCACAAACAACACCGGTCCGGATTTTTGCCGAAGTTTCCAGAAGACCGCTGCCCATGCCCCTAGCCCTAAAGTCCACATGGCTGAGTAGTAGAGACGGTTTTCAACATCCGAGAGAAACATAATGTTGGTGACGACACAGGCGACTAATAAGATCAAGCTGTGCCACATCCAAAGGACGCCCCAGTTTTGTAGGACGGAGGCATGATGTGTTTCACCAAGCCAACGGGCAATCACATGCCCAAAACGCCCCGAGTTGGCCTGGATAGGTTGATGATTTAAAAATGCCTCCAGGTCATCGGCGAGTTGCCTCGCAGTTGTGTAACGTAAATCCGCTGGTTTCTGCAGACACTTCAAAATGATCATTTCCAGTCGGCGATCAATGGCCGGGTTAATGACCCGCGGTGCCACTGGTTCCTGCTCTAAAACCATCATGATCGTGTCCATTGGCGAAGCCGCCTGAAAAGGCGGCCGGCCGGTTACCATGTAGTAAAGCATTGCACCGAGAGAGTAGATGTCAGAATGTACTCCGACATCACCGCGTGAACCAGCTGCCTGTTCTGGAGCCATATAGGAAGGCGTTCCGAGAATCGCGCCCGTTTGCGTGAGATCAGAATTTCGCGTGGCATGTTTTGCTAATCCGAAGTCGGTAATATGTGGTTGTCCTTGCCGATCCAGGAGAATGTTAGATGGTTTTAGATCTCGGTGTAGAATCCCCTGATTGTGGGAGTAGTGGATTGCGCGGGCGATTTCCAAGACAATCTTTGCAGCTGGGTTGGAGTCATACAATTCCTGCCGAACGCATTCTGTGATCGTCTGACCATCCACGAATTTCATCGAAAAGTAAGGGCAGTCTTCCAATTCCCCTACTTCGTAGACGGGTACAATACCAACGTGGTCCAATCGCCCCGCCGCTTCTGCCTCCTGTTGGAAGCGTTCCCGTTGTTCCTGACTTGCCAAACGACCAGGAAGAATCATCTTTAAGGCGACTTCTCGTTGCAGGCTGGTCTGTCTTGCTCGGTAGACCACTCCCATTCCACCTCGCCCAATCTCTTCTTGTAACTCAAAGTCTCCTAGAGCGTACGGTAAATTGAAATTTGGAAGTACGTCCAGAGAAGGTTCCTCTTGCCCACTAAGATCTTCCAGTCGATAAAAGCTGCCGGCAACATTGGCAACCAGCATGACGGGCACTAATGCTCGTAAGTCGTCAGCAAACTCAGGATATCTTCGATAAAGGTCTTCGGGATTAACTGATTCTCCAGCAGAGATTTGACGCTGCACGTCTTCAAGGATGCTGACAAGTTTTTCTTCCTGCCCCACCGTCGTGCCCTCGAGATCGTCATGCTGTTGAGAATGGTCTGTCACTGTGCAGTCGTCTGTCCTGAAGATTCTTCGGATGGT
This sequence comes from uncultured Pirellulaceae bacterium, assembly GCA_938082855.1. Classification (GTDB taxonomy): domain Bacteria; phylum Planctomycetota; class Planctomycetia; order Pirellulales; family Pirellulaceae; genus UBA721. The sequence goes on from CALKCC010000323.1 coordinate 11,087, forward strand.
GGGATTAAGTGACTTCGCAGTTTACGCAAGGCTCGTAAATAACGCATGCTCGCTGCTGCCGGTTTTAGGTCGAGCGTCTTGGAGACTTCATCATTAGATAACTGTTCATAATGACGCATGATGATAATGTCCCGGTCAACTTCATTGAGTTCCAGCAACGCGTCTTCCATGCGATGTGCCATTTCCTTGCGTGTTGCCTGAGCGACTGGAGTCAGATCCTGATCACGGAGTTGAGCGGCAAGATTCATCGTACTGTGATCGATGCCCCCTCCCTGATGTAGCCGGTATTCCCGATCCACACTGCGTTTAGCGGTAGCTCGATGACGGCGATGGGCATCGATGATGCGATCCTTTGTGATTTGGCGAATCCAAAGATGAAAATCGATCCCTGGGTTATCCAGATAACGATCAATACGCCGATTGGCTTCGATCATGACATCCTGAACGACGTCACTGACTCCGACTCTCTGGCGTATGCGATTGTCGAGTCTCATTTGCACCAGACGCTGTACTGCGGAACGGTGACGTTGTAAAAGCAAATTCCAGGCGGTTTGATCACCAGATTTACGGCGATTCAGCAAATTCTGAGTCTGTTCATTCTCTGGCCACATAGGATGTTCTTTCAAAACAGGTAACGTTGGTTATCTGCTGCCTTACCCGCTATTGTACTCGCCCATTAACAGAAAAAATCTGATTTAGTCGAATCGAAATCTCATCACTTCACCCAGCACCGTGCATTACTTCGTAATTGGTTCAATCTACATTTCGAGTTGCTGTGGCTTGCTTGATTGCCTGTCCTGCTAACCGTCGGAATTTCTGCTGCTGAAACAACATATAGGGTTTACCCAACCAGGCTAGTAAAGAACCTGGACGAGCAAACACGACGATCCGAAAGTACACGTCATCGGTGGTTTGATTCCAATCCACCATAAATAACTCCTCACCCACTGCAATGTGCCCTTGGGTCGTTCCGTAGGCGAAACCAGATTGTAGGTACTGGCCCTGTTGCCTGCTTTCGTCAAGGCGATAGATGATCCGAGCTGGATTGATCGTCCAAAGCCCCATCGTTCCAAACAGGACAGACACGGTATTTCCATTTTCAATTTGAGGGGAGAGGTACCGGAGATCCGCCATCGGGTGATTGAACATTTTCCAGTCATTTACTGCGGCAGAAGCGGCCTCAAACGTCGCTCTTCCCTGGCCCAGAAGATGAGCCGAACGATCCAGGCGAAAACCCTGTGGGGCTTCTCCAGTGTCTATTAAGTCCCGTGTCTTCCCGACATACGGATAATTGAAGTCCAGCGTTTGACAGTGACGGATGTAGTCCTCAATCGCTTTGTCATTTGGTTTCTTCCCAAATCGAATCATGATGTATCGATGCTTTGTAGAAAGAGCCGGTTAGGTAGTCCAGTGATATAACCGAGAGTTCACGCGGGATAACACCAAGAATGAAACAAAAACATCAGATTGGAGCGGGAAGGTCTCGACGACTAAATCTCCAACTCCCAATCAGATAGCACAGCAAACCAAACCCCAGAAGAATTCCGTGGCACCCTAATCCACTAAGACGAATAGTTCCTTGCATTCCATACTGCCAAAACTGCCAGTATTGCTCGTAGTCTTCATTGAATACGTTGACTAACCCTTCGGGATCAAAGGGATTGAAAAATGTGAAGTTGAGTAGGTAGTTGTATTCGGGTTTAGAAATCGCCAGTATTCGCATTGTCTGCTGAAGGATGACGAATCCAACCGCAATCCCAACGGCTCGCCAACGATAACGGCCGAAGCTGGACACCATCGAGGCGAAACCGGCAACAAAAACGCCCATCGCGAAGATAATTGTCAGTGCTGGTAAAAAGTCCATCACGTCCACAAAGTCACTCATCGGTTTTTCGACAATCGTTGGCTCGGCAGTCGATAGAGGTATTTCCAGTGGGACAAACGGGATCTCCAGAGCAGGAGGCTTAATGACCTCCTATACGGTATTGAGGTGAACGCTGACGACCATGCCAAGCCAAGCCAGACTCGCCAATGCCAGTGTTCCGGCTGTCGTCACGAGGAATTGTGACCAGTAAATACTGCGACGTGAGACCGGATTGCCTAGCAGCATTTCCATGGTGCCTCGATTGAGTTGACCAGCGACAGTATCCGAGCCTCGTGAAATCGTCCAAATTAAAATGACAAACAAGACGATGGGTTCATTGAATGTGCGAGCTACACGACCTGTATAGGTGATTAACTGCGAAAACGGTACCGGTGAGAATTTCTCAAAGTCCTTGAAATGTTTGATGATCTCTCGGAATTCCTCACTACCTAAAAGTGTGATACTCCAGACTCGAAGAAGCATAAAGGCAAACATGGCTAACGCGCAGGACAGGAATACCGTCCGACCTTGCAGGATGTAGCGAGACAGCATGGATTTCATACGTCCACCTCCTGTCGCTCCGGGTGAATTTCTTCATACAGGCTACGGAGTCTGGCAGGTTCAATGGAGATGTTTTCGATGCCAGTGGATTGCAGCCATGTAAGGCCGTTTAAAATATCCCCCGTGATTTCCAAGGTGAGATTTATATCATCCTGTTCAATGATCCTGATTTGTTCAGTTAGAGAGTCTGGGATAGACGGGAGTACGCCGCTGATAGTCCCTGTGACACGATGGTTATTACGTAAAGTGCTTAGGTCAGCCGTGGTGATCAATTCGCCATGTTTTAAGAAGGCGACCGTGTCACTGATGGATTCGACTTCTTCGAGAATGTGGGAGGAAAACAAAATGGTTTTTCCTTCATCTCGTTTCCGCCTGAGTAGCCCAAGGATCTGTTGCCTTACGGTCGGGTCAAGATTCGCTGTAGGTTCGTCAAGGATTATGAGTGGCGCCTGATTCGCTAATGCGATAGTGACTGCTAGTTTTTGACGCATGCCTGTCGACATAGATCCGACCTTACGGCGTAGATCTAATTCCAGGTAGTCGGCCATTTCCAGTGCTTTTTGCAACGATCCATCCGATCGTAAACCTGTAAACAACTTTAGTATTTGTTTTCCTCGGTACTGACGATCCAGTCGTGCGTCGCCAGGAAGATAAGAAGTTAGTTGCCGTACCTGTAGAGATTGCCTGTGACAATCCAGTCCACTGATCTGAGCATGTCCTTCACTGGGAGTCATGAATCCCATCAGTAGACGTATCAGTGTACTTTTTCCGGCACCATTTGGTCCGAGTAACCCAAAGACCGACCCTTGTTCGATCTGTAATGAGCATTTGCTTAGCGCAGTGAAAGAGCCAAAGCTCTTTGACAGTTGATAGGTTTCAACAAATGCCATGGAGCTTTGACTCTTTGAATTGTTGTAAGTGACTTACGATTGATTAACGATTGAACAGAAATGCCGGGTTGTTGATCAATGCCCAGGCCAGGTCCTGTAAACCGGTAAGTCGTTTGTTGTCGTACTGCGGTTTAGCGGCAGCGACAATAGCCATTAAATCAGCATACTCTCGATCCGTTTCAACATACTTCGCTCGCAATAGAGCTTTCTGCTCGTCATTACGCTGATCCACTGGGATTTTCAGTAGAGCAGCCAGATCGGCAGGTAAGGTATTGAGTGTTACTGGGCGAGGTGAATCAGACACAGAGAGACGGAATTTACCAAGTTGGTGCTTGTCGTCACCATGGTTGTTCAAAATCGTGACCGTCAATAGGCTGCCGCCTTCTGCACCAACCTGACCTTCTGTTTGGAAGACGGCCGTTTGGTTTTTGCCGGTTTCTGGTGAAATTGCCCATCCCGTATTTGGATTTGAGTCGATCGCCATCGAGACGGCATAACCCCCTTGATTAAACGTGGCAGTGGGACTCACGAGCTTAACCGGAAGTGCCTCGCCTTCACCGGAGGCATTTTGAACAGCCACATTGAATTCACTGACTACGAAGTTTCCGTTATCTGGTCGTCCGGGACCTTTCGAAGGAAGGCGGTCGTCGGTCAGTGCTTCGAGGCGAATGGCGGTGACATTGGCTAGGTCGGTTTTTAGTTTGACCGTGTAGGTTGCCCGTTCATTTTTGCCGGTGGCCAGAAGGGCTCCGTCAGCCTGAAGCTCGAGCTTGGCTTCTTTATCGGTTTCAGCGGATACCACTTCGGCCGGATACCATTTATTGACTTTCTGCAGTCCTGCTTCCCAGTTAGCTTGTCGTGCCGGGATTTGATTCTCCAATTCGTCAAGTTCGGCTTTCAATTCCAGGTAATCAGAACCAGCTTCGAGCAAAGCTAACTTACCAATTTTGATTTCCTCTTCGGTTGGATAGCGAGCGAGGAATCGCAGGAATACTTCTTCAATCAATAAGTCGTCGTCTTTAATCTCAGCTTCGAGTTTAACGATATCGTTGGAAGCATCTCCAATCGCATTGGCGACGGTTGGACCATTGACGAGTTTCATGATTGGGCCAAGCACCATACTACTGGAACGTTCACATTCACAGGCGCTTTCCCGAACGGGTCGTCCAAAGTCATCTAGGAATGGTACGGCCACGCCGACGTCAGGCAACTCGGCCGCACGGAACCCTCTAGGTACTCCCGCAATGGCTGGAATGGAACCGCAAGCGACATGGATGGAATCAAAGAGAACTTCTGCAGGCAATCGACGAGCGATGGCATGCGAGTAGTTAATCTGGTCGTCTTCATTCCACTGATTTGTATTGACCGAATGCTGATAGGTTCGTGACTTCAGGATCGTCTTAAGAATGTGTTGTACATTGAAACCGCTATCGATAAAGTCGGTCGTCATTGCACTGAGCAATTCTGGATTGGTGGGAGGATTCCCAGCCCGAATATCATCAATCGGTTCGATGATTCCACTGCCGAACATGTATCCCCACAAGCGATTTACATAGCTCGAAGCAAAGTATTGATTTTCAGACGAGGTCATCCACTGAGCCAATTGATCCAGGCGTGGAGCGGATGGTTCAAGCACATCTTCATGCTCATAAGGAAATGATGGAGGGGAGACTTGTCCGGTGAGTGCGTGGTTGATTTCACCACTACCACGGTCAAAGACTACTTCTACCAACGGAGTTGCACCTTCAACGGCTGAACCACCAATTCGTTGTCCCTGAAAGGAAGGATCTTCTTTGCGGCCAATTTGAGCAAAGTAGGCAGCTAGATTGTAGTACTGGTCTTGAGTCCAGCGTTCGAATGGATGATCGTGGCATTTATTACAGTTAAAGCGAACGGCCAGGAATAAGTGAGTGGTGTTTTCCATCAGCGTTTCGGGGTCACGAATAACTTTATAGTAGGACGCGGGTGGGTTTTCGATGGTGGATCCGTTGGCCGTCAAAACTTCCTGAGCAAATTGATCGTACGCCTTATTGGTGGCGATGGAATGTTTGATCCAGTTCCGTAACGAAATGGCTCCTTGTTCTCCGAGGAATTTACGATTGACCTGCAGCAGGTCGGCCCATTTGTTAGTCCAATGTTCCACGTATTGCTGGCTACCGACAAGTGAATCGATCAATGCATCGCGTTTATTCTTGGACGGACGCATATCTCCAAGGAACTCACGAACCTGATTAGCCGTTGGTGGGAGTCCCGTCACGTCGATATACACCCGACGAACAAATTCTTCATCTGTACAGATGTCACTTGGTAACACTTTCACGCGTTGCAGTTTGCTGTACACATGTTTGTCAATGTAGTTGTAATGCTCGGGTTCTTCCCAGGCAAAACCAGAACGGTCACCCATGACGGTCAGGGTTGTTGCTGCGTAGTTTCCTTCGTAACGAATGAGTACTGGTCCTTCACCTCGGCGTAGGACAGTCAGCAGTCCACTGGGGTCTGCTTCGATGACTTCAATATTCCCACTTTCGATGAATGCTTCGCGAGATACATCTCGGACAGTTCCATCGGCAAAGGTAGCCATGACGGTCATCTGTTGCTTCATACCGGCACGTGGGATGATCGGATTCTTAGGAAAGACATCGATTGAGGTGACGCGTGGGACTTCCTGTTCGAGTTTCGCTCCACCTGTGATCCAGGAGCGAATCGTTTTGTAGTAACGTGAGTCCACATCTGTACGCACGCCGCCGACATGAGGGATAGATCCAGTTGCTTTGAGCAGCATGAGGCTCTGGTCCGGGGCTGCACGATTAAATCGACGAGCTCCGATGTCATCGGTAAATGCTCGGTGATCATAAAGTTCGTCGTAACCGCGGAGCGATAACTTGAAGCCACCTTTTCCATCTTTAGCACCATGACAGGTACCCGCATTACAACTCATTTTTGACAGAACTGGTTGGACGTCCTGAACGAAATTCGCCTGAGGCACGGCCGTGGAAGAAACGGTTGCACTCAGATCAACGTTTAATTCGCCATAGCGGAAAATGATCTTTTCCGTTCCTTCGCTGATTGGAGTGATTAGCCCATCGGCTGACACGGCGACATGTTTTGGATTTCCTTCCACGACAGCCATACGTGTTAAGTCAGCGATTTGCCCACTTTCCAGATGACCCAGAATGAGTACCTGGCGGTAGTCCTGACTACTAGTGAGTTCGATCGACTTGGGAAAGACTTCCACTGCCTGAATCGTCAGCCCTGCAGGAAGCGATTCCACGGAAGCATCTTCGGCTGCACTTACAAGTCCACTGAAAATATATAGTAATGCGAAGGAAAGGCTTAGCTTCTTCATGATGACTGGGTAGCCCTTAAGACATTCTGTGATTGAGTAGTTGAAATAATTGTCGTGACAGTGCTTATTCTTCAGCAGCACCGGCAACGGCAGTTTGTATCGTCACGGGGACAAATGATTTAATGATCTTGCCTGTCGCCGCTTCAATTAGGTGGACTTCCCCGCCAAATCCTGCTGCGGCGACGGTGTTTCCATTGGGGTGAAAAGCAACGGAGAAAATCCCGCCGTCAAGATCGACCGAAGATAGCTCCTTACCGTCTTCGTAGTTAGCCACTTTGACTTGTCCGACACCATTGAAACTACTGCCGGAAACCACTTTCGATCCATCTTTGCTGAATTGGGTACTAAAAATCCGTCCCTGTAAGGCGGGGAAAGCTCGGATGAGATTGAAATCGTCACCGATTTTACGTGCCTTGTCACGGAACATCTTATAGACTTTCGGCACGCCATCGGCTCCACCGCAAAGTAATTCATCTTTCGTTGGGTGGCGGTCAACACTGTTTAGTCCGCCTTTTAAGGCGCCAGGAGTGATACTGGTTACGTTGTCGATAAACCGCTGGGTAGGGACATTGATGAGTTTCATACTACGGTCTCGACTTACCGTCACAAGGTGGTCACCGTTTACTGAAAAAACGGTATCGAGGACCCATCCATCATGAGCTCCGTTAAAGAGCACTTCCTTACCATCCTCAACGTTTAATGCGTGGGATGTGTTGTCCGGGCAGCCGTAGGAGATTAGTTTTCCATCGGGGGACCAGTTAGCCCCATACAAGGTGTCATAACCGATCGTTTTGGCGAAAAGTAAACTGTTGTCGCTGACGTTCCAAACCTGAAGTTCACCCATCCGACCGGGGGATCCTCCAGTCACAGCGATTTTGGTCGAGTCAGGAGAGAACCGAGCCGTTTCAATACGTTCGGACATTCCAACCAACCTTGCTGCCAGGCCACTCCCGTCCGCGTGATGAATCAGTACTTCGTGGTATCCGGAGACAGCTAGGTATTTTCCATCCGGTGAGAAATGCAGTGATGTGATAACAGGTGCTGCATTATAGACCGGAGGGTTATCGGCAGAAAACTTAGGTTGAGTAGATGCCGGAGCATCATTTTCGGCGCCCTGTTCAATCCACTTGCGAACCAAATCAACTTCAACACTGGAAAGTGGTTTGGTGCCTTTGGGCATTTCAGCTTCACCGTCGACGGGTGTGATCAGACTGATCAGATAACTTTCATCTGGTTTCCCTGGTACGATAGCCGCTTCCTGAGATTCTCCTCCTCGGAGAAGCTGACTGAAGTCAGTCATGACATACTCGCCGCCCTTTTTGGCTGGCTGATGGCACCCCTGACAATGGCTTTGAAAAATCGGACGAATATCTTTGTAGTAGCTTACGCCGGACTCGGCAGGACTCGCTTGGTCGTCAGCCAACAGCGAGACGTTCAAAGCACACAGAGAAAAAAGTGTGGTGGCAGTAAGGAACTGAGTAAAACGGCGAACGGACACAGGTTAGACGCTTCTTTTAAGTGGAATAAGATACGAAAACAACACGGCAATCAACTCTTTAATATACCCAGAAAAGGAGGGTTTCACAATTAAACAGTACACCGTAGTGACATGCCGGAGATTGAAAAACTCACCAAATTATTATGTCATTTTGCATTAATTGTTATCACGAATTCAGGCGGAAGATAAGACTTCGGCCGCTTTGTTGAAAGAAAGGGGGGAAGTATGAGTCATTCTTCGCACGCTGATATATCAGACTCGATTTGCCAGTGGCTTACCAAAGAATTGACAGGGTTGGCACGCGTTTCGACCAATGTCGCACTAGCACGGCAATTTGATTCAGTTGATTTAGTACAAATGACGTGGCAGTCCGTATTAAGCAATCACCGGAGTCTGCTACGAACCTGGAAACGTGACCGCATTCGAGCGTTTCTACGAGGGATTATGCTCAATAAACTCAGGCAAGTTCATCGCGATTATCTGGATGTTGAAAAGCGGGATATGCGGAGGGAATCACGACTTGAGTTGGATGCTGAATCAGACGACCAGTCCACCCAACTGTCGCAACAGCCGGATTCTCAGGAATTTCGCTCCGAAAACCATGTCGTCTTCGTACGACAAATGCTGATTGAGTTGGAAGGAGCCGAGCGGGAAGTTTTGGTTCTCAAATTAAAGGGGTTATCCAACTCACAAATCTCTTCCAGCTTAGGATGGCATCGCCGTAGCGTACAAAAGGCGATCCAGAGAATCCGAACTAGGTTTGAGAATCGATGGAGAAATAACTAATAATAGAAGCAATGGTGAAAGGCCCGGGGTATTCACAACGATGATGGAGTTTGCTGTTGATGAGAATTCACTTCTTAGGCGCCAATCGCCAGGTGACCGGTTCCTGTTATTGTCTGGAAGCCGCAGGCCAGCGATTACTGATTGATTGCGGTTTGTATCAGGAACGTCCCTATCTGCATCGCAACTGGGAACCTCTGCCAATTGCCGCTGAGTCGCTCAATGCGATGGTACTAACGCATGCTCATATCGATCATATCGGGCTGTTGCCGAGACGCGTTTCCGAAGGACTAAATGCTCCATTAGTCATGACTCGTCCGACCGCTGCTCTAGCTGACATTATGCTGCGTGATTCTGCAAAAATTCAGTCAGAGGATGCTAAGCAAAAGAAGAAGCGTCATAAACGCGAGGGCCGCACGCCACCGCACGAAGTTGTTCCGCTCTATACCGAAGAGGATGTCGAACGTACTTTGCCCATGATTGAATCGGCTCCTTATAACCAACCTCAGTCGCTATGCGGAGGTGTCTTCAACGTGTGTTTTAAAGAGGCCGGGCATATTCTGGGTTCCTCGATGCTTGAGATTGATGTTTTGGAGAATGGCGAGACCCAAAAGGTTATATTCTCCGGAGATATCGGCCAGTGGGACAAACCCATTATTCGAGATCCGACGATGTTTGAGCAGGCAGACTACGTGGTCATGGAGTCGACCTATGGAGACCGTAATCACAAAGACTACGGAGACTGTGAGGATCAGTTAGCGGATGTGGTTAACCGAACCATCGAACGCGGAGGGAACGTCATCATTCCGACCTTTGCCGTGGAACGTAGTCAGGAACTTATTTATCACTTGAGTCGACTCAATCAGTATGGACGGATGCCCCAAGTTCCCGTCTTCCTTGATAGTCCGATGGCGGTTGATGTAACGCGAGTCTTTCAACAACACAAAGACTGCTTTGATCAGGATGCCTGGGATATGGTGATCGAAGGGAAGTCGATCTTGGATTTTCCCGGTATGCAGCTCTGCCGCTCACGACAGGAATCCAAGATGATCAATGAGTACAATCAACCATGTATCATTATGTCGACTTCGGGAATGTGTAATGCCGGACGAATTAAATATCATCTTCGAAGCAATATCCCTGATGCCCGCAATTCGATCGTCTTTGTAGGCTATCAAGCTCATGGAACACTCGGGCGAGTCATATCCAGTGGTACCAACCCAGTCCGGATTCATGGGCGAGAATACGAGGTGCGTGCTGAAATTGTCCAATTATCAGGGTTTTCCGGCCACACAGATCAACAGGGGTTGATGGATTGGGTGGGGAATTTCAAACAGACGCCTAAAAAAGTGTTTTTATGCCACGGAGATGAAGATGCGGCTCAGGAATTGTCCGATAGGATTTCCAATGAATATCAACTAGATGTAGTAATCCCAGAATTCCAACAGACTATCGAGTTACTCTAGTTGCCCCAGTTGCTTGCTGATTAAAATAGACTAGCATGGCAAACAAGTGATTTAGCATTCTTCTAACGGTGAACATGCAGGCTCATGGCGGATTGGTATTACCAGACTGAAAAAGGCGCAGAAGCAGGGCCGATTTCAAACTCAGAGCTCAAAAACCTTGTGAGCAGTGGAGCTGTGACTCCTACGACACTGCTGCGTAAAGATGATGCCAAGTGGGTCAAGGCGTCCGCCGTTGGCGGATTATTCGAAGCAGTGCAGGAGGAAGAGGTACGCAATGTTTGTCCGTACTGTAATTCCTCAGTTTTCCGAGTGCCAGGCAAGTGCCCTTCATGTAATCGTGAAATAACGGTTTCGCTGAAAACCAGAGCCAGTCAGCAAAAGGGTCCGGCTCCGACTTCACAGGACGCCAGCGCTGTCGACTCCATGAATTCCATCATTCGCGAGGAGTCTTTGGCCGAACGTCGCTACATTGTCATATTCGCAATTCTGTGTGCTTTGCATCTTCCCTTTGGCAGCTGGTTATTTCACGCGATCGACGATGGTTATACAAACGTATCCTGGTTAGTCGGTGCCATTCTAGTCGTGATTAATGTCGCGGCGGTCATCACGTTTTTGCGAGCTCGGAGAATGGCTCAGCAAGAAATGCAGTCCTAACTGCCTACAGCGTTTCACCGACGTGGTATTCGCGATTTCGTAGAAGTGCGTTCGCTGTCAGCAAAAAGATACCGCACAGCACGGTTAGGCTGATCAAGTCCCAAAAGGTAGTCGCCTGACTAAACATATTGGGGTCATTGATAAAGCTCAATGCATTGGGGAGATCCGTAAGCTTCCAGTTCATCGCCCTCAGGAATATGCTCCGGAGGTAGAAATTAATCGTAAAGGCATTGACGACTGCCGGTAGCATCGAGATCACGCCTTCCACAAGTAGCGTGTAAATAATCGCCAGAATCATTGGTTTCTTGTGCATGATGGTTCCGAGCAAACAGAACAACGTGCTGTAGCAGAAGCTGCTTAGAACCACCAGCATGCTCAGGGCTAACCATAACGGGAGTGCCGTATCTTGTTGTAGGTCCGCAGGCAGATTATTGACATCGCCAGTCGGGGCGGCGTCTTGCAAGTCGGACTCTGCAAGGGGCTGTGCATTTACAACAGGTTTGACGCTGGCCAGCGGGACAGGGCTTGAGGATTCATTTAGGTTCAAGGTTGGCATGACGATCGCGATAGCCAGTAAGCCTGCGATGACGGAGCGAGTTACCGAGACGAAATATTTTCCCAGCATTAGCGCCGTTCTGCCATGCGGCCGGACAGCAACATAAGGCCATGTATTTCCTTCCAATTCGGTATTGAGATAAGGAGCCATGGAACTCAGGATCGTCATTAGGCAGACGGCTCCCGGAATCATTCCCACCATTAAGACACCGGTGAATTCATCGGGAAGCGATGACCCGATTAAATTGATGAGTAATTGCAGTATGGTCGGGAATAGAATCACACAGATCCAGAGTAAGGTGGTTCCCAGGCTAAACGACTTTTTCAATTCATAACGATAAATCGCCAAACTACTTTGTAACATCGTCAACAGCCTCCCCTACAATTCGCCACGATGCAATTGCATCAGTTTTTCAAAGACGGAATCAAGCGAGTCATCTTCACTTTGCATCTCGGTAATCTGTAGATTCTGTTCAGCCAGAATCTGTGGCAGGGCCATGTAAAAACTAGTGGCATCGAGGGTAGTAATATCAAGCCCTTGATGGTCATCATGGAAGCCAACCGCAGAAATGTATTCTAAAGGCTGTAGAGCGACTGCCAGTCCGGCGGCATTTGGCGTACGGATCCAGACGTTCTTAGGCACGTTGGTCATCAGCTCGTAGATTTCATTAATCGTACCTGATGCAAGCAGACGCCCTGTCATCATCA
>CALKCC010000324.1 GCA_938082855.1 uncultured Pirellulaceae bacterium
ATTGAGTGTGATAACCGTTACGACCTGACCGTCGTGGCTCGGAGCGGGGGAACAAAAAAAGCACGACTTGAAAGCCGTGCTTTGAGTATTGGTTAAGTGCTGAATGTTCTGAAAGTATTCGACCAGATTGCCAGGATTGAATTGCTCCCAAAGCTAATTGCTCTCCGTGTCCGAAATCTTGTCGAGCCGCCGTTCGTGACGACCACCTTCAAACTCAGTTTCGAGCCAGATGGAGACTAATTGTTCAACACTACGTTCACCAAACAGGTCGGCTGAAAGGCACAAGACGTTGAGGTTGTTGTGACGACGACTCATCTCTGCAGTCACAGTGTCATGACAGGTCGCTGCTCGAACTCCCTTATGTTTGTTGGCGGCAATAGCCATACCAATTCCCGTACCACAGATTAATATTCCGCGGTCGCTATTTCCTTCAGACACTCGTTTACTAACTTCGTTGGCAATGTCCGGATAATCGACGCTGTCGTCGCTGTTGGTGCCGGCATCACTTGTTGAATGTCCAAGCTTCTCAAGTAATTCAATGATCTTGGCTTTTACTTTATAGCCGCGATGATCGCTTCCAACCGAGATATGCATGTTTTAGTTGTCTCCCAGTAAGTTTTCCGGAGGTTGTAACCCCAGTATTTCAGGCAATCGCTGATCAAGCAAGTCACTGATTTGTTGAGCACACGCGTGGTATACATCCACGGGGGCTCCATACGGGTCAGCGACGTCTCCGCCGTCAGGATCGATTGCAAAAGTTTTGTCTTCAAATTCGGGCCACTCGCCAATGATAGCTCGTCGATGAGAATTTGAAAGGGTTAGAAGTAAATCTGCATCCCTCGCCGTTTGATAACGAAGTTGCTGACTTTCGTGGTCGTTGAGGTCCAGGCCCTGCTCGTGCATGACTTGGACAGCCTGAAGGGCTGCCGGAGATCCTTGAGCTGCAGCAATACCTGCCGACTGGACTCGGATGTTGAGGTCTTCGATCGAACAGCCCAGTTTGTCGGCCAGTTTTTTCTTAAGTAATGCTTCTGCCATGGGGCTTCGGCATGTGTTTCCGGTGCAAATAATCACGATTTCAGGCTGAGCGAGATCTACAAGGCTGTGATCATCCAGAGCTCCACCACGAAGAATTGTGATTTTGTCATCGTCGAGTTTAATGACGGTGGAAGGCGTGCCAATTTTTGTCGGCCCTCCGTCGATGACCAAGCTTAATTCGCTACCAAGTTGATCAGCAACTTCTTGAGCCGTGGTGGCATCGGCTTCGCCACTCTTGTTGGCACTTGTCAGAGCAATGGGTTGTTGAAGTTTGTCCAGAACTGTAAGCAAGACTTCATTACTGGGGACTCGTAATCCGACCCAGCCCTGAGGAGCGATATATGGTATTACCTCTTCCGGCAGGGACTGAACGAAACTGCTTTCAGCGGTTGCATCGACCACCATTGTAAGAGGCCCAGGCCAGCACCTTCTTGCCAGACGCTTTGCTAGTACGCTTGAGTCCGGAGCAAATGCTGTTAGTGCACTGGCATCGTTAATAGCGAGTGTGAGGACTTGAGATTCCGGACGTCCTTTGATTTCAAATATTTTTTCAATGGCAGTGACATCATTGACCGCTGCGCCCAACCCATAGACTGTTTCAGTGGGAAATGCCACGACCTGATCTGCTTGTAGAGTATCTACAGCAATTTCGATGACCTTTTGGGGGTCATCTGCGTCGTATACGTCCAGCACCTGGGTTGTCATCGTTGTCTCGAACTTTCAAGGGGGGAAGTATGCGAGCTCATCGGTATATGCTCTCCAGAGGATCCCCTCTGAAAGCAACACGAATACGTGTTTCCCGACGTCTAATTGCCCGCAAAGCAATAGTTTAAAGTCCAGATTCGGGGACGGTCAAGTGGCTAAAGGCTGAGTGCCAAAACGTGTCAAACGGTATCAAAAGCTACTCAGACTAGCTGGATGATTTTTAGGGTCGACTAAATCAATTAAATCTAAATCAATTAGATGTAATACATTGCTTCAGATTGCCCGTGTGACCGCTCTAATAAATCAGCAATCGAGATTTGATGCAGTTGCGAGGCCTGCTGAGAGAGCATTTGGTTCCAGGTTGCCAGCAGTACGGAGGACAGAGGGGTAGAGTGTTCCGAGTTTTGGAAGACCTCGTTGGCGTGTCCATCAACGATTGCCATGACTTGACCAAGTGAGATGTCTTTCGGGGAATGTGCCAAGCGATAACCCCCGGAGGCTCCTCGGATGCTGATCACCAATCCTGCTCCTTTGAGTTGCAGTAGGATTTGGACTAAGAAACGATTGGGGATCCCGTGGCGTTCAGCTATGTCTTTGATGCGGACAGGAGCGTTGTCAGAGAAGCGACTTGCTAATTCCAGAATCGCAACACACGCGTACTCGGTTTTGGCTGAAATATGCATTACTAATCCTCCATGGAGTGAAGGCCGCATTCTGTCTTAGCGGTGCCACTCCAACGTCCTGCCCGTTCATCTTCACCAATGCCGATTGGGCGAGTACACGGCCAGCACCCGACACTGGGGTATCCCTGATCATGTAGTGGGTTGTAAGGGATGTCGTGCTCTAGGATCATGTTCCAAATATCTTTCTTGGAACAGTTTGCCAGTGGACTGACTTTAATTAACCCAAACTTTTTGTCCCAACCGACGATCGGCGCTTTCGCACGATCCGGACTTTGGTCTCGCCGAATGGCACTCGACCAACAATGGAGTCGATTGGCGACTTTTTTAAGTAATGACAGCTTTCTGTCATAGCAGCACTTATTAGGATCTGACTTATAGACAGGGCCGCCGTGGAGTTGTTCGTACTCCACGACATCCAATTCCGGACGTACTAATTGGACTTCGATACCGTAGCGTTGTTTTACTTTTTCTCGTAGATCAAGTGTTTCCTGGAATTGATAACCCGTTTCGAGATTAAAGATGGGAGTTTCAGGAGCGAAGGTTGAGAGCATATGGATCATGGTCATTCCTTCTGGGCCAAATGCAGTCGCCATTGCGAAGTTTGGAGCGTAGTTTTCAACCGCCCACTGCAGGATTTCTACCGGCGCAGCTGATTCCAGCTTTTGACTTGCAGCATCCAGAGAAGCCAATAACGCCTCAGTCGGCTCGACTCTCTGAAAACCTGTCATTTGTTCCTGATTCTTGATGTCCAACGCCACTCTACTCCTAACTCGAATGAATAAATATCATAAACATCATCAACTAAGTAAACAATACCCCAAAGCTTCAAATCCGGTGACACCTATTGGGAGGGGGATAGAGTGGGTGTCACCGTTTGAATTAGAATGGAAGGGATCTTTTGGGAGGAATGAAATGCAGCAGGTTTATTTAGCCGTAGATATTGGGGGCTCGAGTGGACGAGTCGTCGCTGGTGAATTTGATGGGCAAAAGGTTGCACTGGAAGAAGTCTATCGATTTGATAATGGTGGTACCGCTGCCAATGATCGAATGTATTGGGACATGCTTAAACAATGGGATCACATTGTCACAGGTGTGTCGGTGGCTCAGGCGAAATATGGGTCACGGATTGTCAGCCTGGGATTAGATACCTGGGGTGTTGATTTTGGGCTACTTGGAAAAAATGATGAATTGATCAGCAATCCGTTCCATTATCGAGACTCTCAACTCGACGGAATTCTTGAATGGGGCTTTGAGCGCGTAAGCCGGGAAGAAATCTTTGCACAAACAGGCCTTCAGTTTATGCAAATCAATTCACTCTTCCAGCTATTGGCACTGCAGCGACGCGAGTCACCGATCCTGGATTTTGCAGAATCACTGTTAATGATTCCGGACTTATTCAATTGGTTACTGACTGGCGAAAAGGTCAATGAGTTTACCAACGCTACTACCACTCAGCTCCTGAACCCAGCCACGAGAAAGTGGGCAACAGGATTGATGGACCAATTCAATTTGCCGTCCAAGATCTTAGGCGAAATTGCCATGCCTGGAACCAAACTTGGTAAGTTGCGTCCGGCAGTGGCCAAAGAAATTGGTAATTCGGATATTGAAGTTGTCCTGCCTGGAACCCATGACACAGCCAGTGCTGTGATGGCTGTACCCACCACTCAGCCTCTCAGCAATCAGCCCAACTGGTGTTACATCAGTAGTGGAACCTGGTCACTGATGGGAGTTGAAGTTGCAGACCCCATTATTAATGATCGCTGTCTCGACCTGAATTTCACGAATGAAGGGGGAGTTGGAGGTAGCGTCCGTGTCTTGAAGAACATTACAGGTCTGTGGATTGTTCAGCAATGTCGTCAAGCCTGGCTCGAAGCAGGCACAGATTATAGCTGGGGACAACTAGTTGAAATGGCCGAGTCCAGCACTCCGCTAGTTGCGTTTATCGATCCCGATCACTCCTCGTTCGCTATTCCCGAATCGATGCCAGAAGCCATACAGCGTTTCTGCAGTGACACCGGTCAGCCTATCCCCGAATCTCCTGGTGCGATCATTCGATGTGCACTGGAAAGTTTGGCCCTTAAATATCACTCTGTTTTGGGAATGCTGGAATCGTTAACTGGCAGTCCGATAGAAACCGTTCACATTGTGGGCGGTGGCACTCAAAACAAATTGCTTTGCCAAATGACTGCAGACGCCTGCCAGCGTCAGGTCATCGCCGGTCCGGTAGAAGCAACAGCAACGGGGAACTTATTGGTACAGCTCATTGCCAATGGGGCCGTCAATTCGATGGCGGAAGCCCGTCAGATAGTGACCAATAGTTTTCTCGAAGACACATACACTCCGGATCCATCCTATGATTGGGGTGAAGCAGCAGAACGATTTGCAAACATCGTCGGATAGTATTAGCAACCTGAAAGGTCAATCAAATGATTAATGTAGGAATCACCGGGATCGGATTCATGGGATGGATCCATTACCTTGCCTATCAGAAGACACCCGCAGCACAGATTCAAGCAATTTGCACTCGCAATGAAGCGAAACGCAACGGTGACTGGACTAGTATTCAAGGCAACTTTGGCCCTCCTGGCGAGCAAGTCGACGTATCCGAATGGTCATGTTACGAGCAAATTGATGACTTGCTGGCCGATGAGTCGATCGACTTGATTGACATTTGCTTGCCTCCGGATATCCACGCAGATATTGCGATTCGTGCACTCGAAGCTGGAAAGCATGTCTTAATTGAAAAGCCGATGGCACTAACGGCTGAAGATTGCGAGAACATTGTCTCGGTGGCAGCAGCGAATAACCGTCAGGCGATGGTAGCTCACGTACTCCCGTTTTTTCCAGAGTACACCTACTTACGTAATGCTGTTGCGAGTGGCGAATATGGAAAGCTCTTAGGCGGCCATTTTAACCGAGTCATTTCCGATCCACTGTGGTTGGGAAAGGACTTTTGGAGTGAAGACAAAGTGGGAGGCCCACTGATCGACTTGCATGTTCATGATGCTCACTTGATTCGATTTCTGTTTGGAATGCCTACAGCGATTAACACTCGAGGGCGACTACGCGAAGACATCGTGGAATATTGCAGCACCGTCTTCGAATTTGAAGACAGTGATTTGGTTGTTACCTCCAATAGCGGCGTAATGAATCAACAAGGCCGACCGTTCATGCATAATTTTGAAGCTCACTTTGAAAAGGCGACAATGCAGTTTTCATTTGCTGCTCTGGCCGATGAACCTGAAGTGTCACCA
>CALKCC010000325.1 GCA_938082855.1 uncultured Pirellulaceae bacterium
CTTTAGTAGCTTTAATTTTTTCAATTCTCTTTCGGCCGATTCAGCATTTCGTTCTCGGTCAGAGCAGTGCTCTCCGAGTGCAAGGAGTTTGGGTAGATCCTGAACAGGCGGTTGCTGATCGATGATCTGATTGCAGAGTCGGTGAATGGTTAGGTCTGGATACCGGCGAATGGGCGAGGTGAAATGACCGTAGTGTTCAAAGTTCAAAGCATAATGGCGTTCTTCCTCTGGTCCATACACAGCCTTTTGCATGCTCTTGAGAATGGCCAGTTGAATCGATTGCTCGTAGGGTTTATCCGCAATCTTGGTCACAATATCTTTGATCTGGAATCGGTTAGTAATCTCTTCCGTCTCCACACCCATTTCTTTGACAAACTGAGTGAGTTTGGCCAGTTTTCGAGGGCTGGGGTCGGGATGAATTCGCCGCAGGAATTTTAGTTCATGATCATTAAGCAAGGTGGCAACCGCCTGATTGGCAGCCAGCATGAATTCTTCGATGATCTGATGGCTTTCTGTATTCACCACTCGATGAGCACCGGCAACCTGTCCTTTTGAGTCGAGGGCGATTTTTACTTCGGGCAAGCCGACTTCCAATGATCCGTTGTCCATACGCCGTTGGCGTAAGATCATGGCCAGTGTGTGCATGCGGTCTAGCAGGTAATAGACCTTTTCATCAAGTTGCTCTTTCCACTTGGATCGATGAACAAGAAAGTCATCCACTTCTTCATAGTTGAAACGGTGATCACTATTGATGACCGAGCGTTTGACATCACAGGTGACTGGAATGCCATCCGGAGTGAATTCGATAAATACCGTTTTGGCGTATCGATTTTTATTGGGCTGCAGGCTGGCTAGATTATTCGAAATGATTTCTGGCAACATGGGAATGACCATGTCGGGCAAATACACACTGGTCGCCCGTACACTTGCTTCCACATCTAGTGCCGAACCGACTGGGACGAAGTGAGCCACGTCGGCAATATGAACGCTTAACAGCCAATGTCCGTTTTCAATCTGTTCCAGACTGATCGCATCATCAAAGTCTCGAGCATCAAACGGATCGATGGTTAAGGTTGTGGAATCAGTGAGGTCCTCACGATTGGAAAAGTCGTCTTCGTCGAAGGCGGCAGCCTGTTGTCTGGCATCCTCTAAAACTTCTTCTGGGAAATCTACTCGCAGAGCAAATTCAGCAATCACCATCTGTGTGTCGACGCCTGGTTCCCCACGCGCGCCTAGTACGTCGGTGATCACCGCCTCCCCGTCATCAAATGCCGAAGGAAACCGAACCATTTCGATGACAACTTTCAGACCGGGCTGTGCTCCTTTAGCGCCAGGGTCACCCACTGGGACGGGCTGTTGGAAATGGGAACCGTCGACTCGAACAAGGCCAACATCATTGTGGATGTGATAAGTCCCTACAAATTGATGACGAGCTCGTTCAGTGACTTCTACGATCCGGGCTCGTTGTTGTTTTTCCTGATTGCGACCACGTCGATGGCTTCCCGGAGCCAGACGTACACGTACCGTATCTCCGTGACAGGCATCAAGGATTTCGTGAGCGGGAACGAACAGGTCGTCATCACGTCCGGCCGAGGCAGCTGTCCCTTCGGGGCGAACGAAACCGAAACCTCCGGAGGCTTTGAAGAATTTTCCCAGAACCGTATTAGAAAGATCCGTTGGAGTGCCGGATGGTTTACTCGGTTGTGGCTCGTTGTCTGCAGGTAGAACTAAGTGCTTGGGCCCAAATTGAGCACAACCTCGGCGAATGAGACTTTTGACAGCACGACGCACGGCTTGACGATCGTCTTGGCTGAGTTGTAACTGTTTACAAATGACACGAGGTTTTACCGGGTGATAATTCTCTTTCCGGATATGCTCCAGAATCATTGCTTCCAGATCTTGAGGTTCCATGCAGATAGCCTTGTATCATTGATAGGGAGTTGTCCCTGCTTGTTACCCGATTCTGGAGGTTTCTCTCAAGAAACACAAGTTCATCGACAGGATTCGAGGAAGGGCAGATTGTCCGGTGTACCCGGTTACGATTGTTTTCTTTGCTGCAGCGTCTTCTTATATAGTTTGCGGCCCAGTGTTGGGATGAAGGGAGTCCAGTTGTCACCTGGGTTGGCTTCACTGTCCATGGCATGTGAAAACTGATGGACTTTGGCATCCAGATTGTCAATCATGTGAAGGACCAATGCTTCTAAAGTCATCGGTAGCTTCGGACTGCCGAAGTCGTACTGCCCGTGATGACTGACAATCATGTGCTTGAGTTGGATGGCAATGTCATTAGGAAAGGTCGTCCCTTGATTCGATTCCCATTGGTCGATTTGTTTGCCTAGTAATTCGACTCCCATCACCAGATGCCCAACGAGTTGACCTTCGTCCGTGTATTCAAGGCTGCGTTCATAAGCGAGCTCATCTGTTTTTGACAGATCATGCAGTAACACGCCTGCCAATACGAGGTCCCGATCGACTTGAGGGTAATGCTGGACGACGGATTCCGCCAGCTCCATCAGTGAAACTACATGATGGAGTAACCCGCCCTGATAAGCGTGATGATTCTTCACGCCTGCCGGAGCCTGACTGAATTTCTCCATGATATCCTTGCTATCCAGATATTGCTGGCAGAGGCTTTGGAGTTGGGGGTGACTTATTGAATCGACGAACTGACGCAGTTGTACGATGAGCTGTCCAATATTCTCATTGGTGAGCGTGACAAAATCCGCTTCGTCGACTCGGGATTCATCGGCCTTTTTTAATTGCTGTACGATGATTTGTAGATTGCCATTAAACAGCTGAGTCGTGCCTTTAATGACCACGTAATCACCGTTTTCGAAACTGTCGTAGACGCTTTGGTTCGCATTCCATTGCATCGCGTTAACGCTTCCAGATTTATCTGAAAGGGAGAGTTGTAGGTAAAGATTGCCCTGACGGTTGGGGCGAAGTTGCTTGCCATTGGCGACAAACACCTGATTGATGCTTTCACCTTCACTGAACTGATTGATATATTGACGACCCATGATTTTCAAATTCGGGTGAGTGGGGACTGGGAATTCTGGAATTGCTTCGTTTCAGAGGCAATCTTACTGGAAAACTTCGATTGGACAAGGGACCATCGTTAAATCTCTGGTTGTCGCATTCCGCTATGCTGACCTAAAATAGGGGGCTACAAAGTAAATCAAAACGGCTTCTTGAGAAAGAGAGACCAGACGGGATTGAGTCAAAACAATCCTGTCGGTCATTAGGAATTAAATCCATGGGCAAAAAAAATCGTACTGCGATCAGTCCGACACGGAGTGAAGATTACCCACAGTGGTATCAGCAAGTTATCAAAGCAGCCGATCTGGCTGAAGTCTCCCCGGTTCGTGGTTGCATGGTAATAAAGCCTTGGGGCTGGTCCATTTGGGAAAACATGCAACAGGTCTTGGACGGCATGTTCAAAGATACGGGGCACGTTAACGCCTACTTCCCGCTCTTCATTCCGATGAGCTTTTTGGAAAAGGAAGCCGAGCATGTCGACGGTTTTGCTAAAGAGTGTGCCGTTGTTACGCATCACAGGCTCGAGCCTGGTCCTGACGGAGGGCTCGTTCCCGCCGGTCCATTGGAAGAACCATTGATTGTGCGACCGACCAGTGAGACGATTATCGGTTCCATGTATGCCAAGTGGGTGCAGTCATATCGAGACCTGCCGATCAAGATCAATCAGTGGGCCAATGTCGTGCGGTGGGAAATGCGGACACGGATGTTCTTAAGAACGGCTGAGTTTCTGTGGCAGGAAGGGCACACCTGCCATGCAACAGAAGAGGAGGCATTGGAAGAGACTCGACTAATGCTGGATGTCTACGCGGACTTTGCAGAAAATGTCATGGCAATGCCAGTGATCAAAGGAGAAAAGACCGTCGATGAACGTTTTCCAGGTGCAGTTTCGACGCTGACCATTGAAGCCATGATGCAGGACTTCAAAGCATTGCAGGCCGGGACGTCGCACTTTTTGGGACAAAACTTCTCCCGCGCTCAGGAAATCATTTATCAGGATCAACAGGGGGAACAGCAATTCGCCTGGACCACTTCTTGGGGTGTTTCCACTCGGCTTGTCGGAGCATTGATCATGACTCATAGCGATGACGACGGTTTGGTGTTACCTCCGAAGTTAGCTCCCAAGCAGGTTGTCCTGCTACCCATTATCAAAGGGGACGAAACTCGGCAGCAAGTACTGGATTACTGCGATGCATTGAAACAGGATCTGGAATCCAAAATGTACGCAGGTGGAAAAGTCCGAGTGCTGATTGATGATCGCGATATGCGTGGCGGAGAAAAGAAATGGTATCACGTGAAACGTGGTGTTCCAATCCGCGTCGAAGTGGGACCTAGGGATATCGAGAACAACCAGGTCTTTGTCGGTCGACGTGATACCGGGCAATCTGAATCCGTAGGACGTGACGAATTTGTTGAAGGAATTGTTGAACTCCTCGAAACCTTCCAGCAGGGACTGTTTGATCGAGCCTTGAAGCTTCGTGAAGAGCATACGCGGGAGATTAATTCGCTGGAGGAATTCGAAGCCTATTTCTCAGAACAGGATGGGCAGCCAGCCGGATTTGCCAGCTGTCACTTCGTCGAAGGCGAGCAAGAAGTACTGGATAAGATTGCCAAGTACAAAGTTACGATTCGCTGTATGCCGCTTGAACAGGATCACGAAGAAGGAACTTGTATCTTTACAGGGAAACCTAGTACTCGCCGAGCGATCTTTGGGCGTTCTTACTAGGTTGGTTTGTTAGGTCGGTTTGAAGCCTTGGAAGTAGTGCTGTTGACAGAGTGGTCGTCGGTGTGAATTCGACAAAGGGAGCCAAATCTTGGGTGAAATTCGAACTCAGCGAAATGCCTTGTTGATTGTTGCTGCCTTTGGACAATCAGAGAGTGCATTGGCATTTGTCAGGTCTCAAATAGAGTCTCAATGGGGAGATATCGCTCTCACGTCGCCCGTTTATGACTTTGATCAGACGACCTATTATTCGCCCAGTATGGGATCCAACCTGAAAAAGCAGTTTTGGGCGCTGAAAACGCTGATTGATAAGGCAGAATTGCCCAAAATCAAGCATCTAACAAATGACTGGGAAGCCGAATATGCCGATAAAAATAAGAGTGAGCATGTCGCTCGTCCCGTGAATATCGACCCGGGATATTTGACCGAAGCCAAACTAGTGTTGGCGACGACCAAAGACCGGGATCATCGATTGTATTTGGCAGATGGAATATTTGGAGAAGTAACAATTTACTTTCATCGTCAACAGTGGCGAACCAGTCGCTGGACGTATCCCGATTTCCAAACTCCTGAATACCATGCGTTCTTTAGCGACTGCCGAAACTTCCTGCGTGAACAGTATCAGGATTGAACCGTAGAGTAATACTCGGCCAGCCTTTTCTGAATCATTCCCGAAGGTTGCTAACTTGTTTACTCCGGTATCACGATGGACGCTGCATTTCCTTATTGGATTCTTCCGCTGATTTTGCTACCCAGCCTGCTGATCAGCTGGCTAACGGTCATCTTCGTGCGTCGTCATGCAAACAAGTGGGGCCTGTTGGATCAACCCGACGATCGTAAAGTGCATACGACCCCAATTCCTCTCGGTGGCGGTATTGGAATTTGGTTCGGAGTCATCGCAACTTTCCTCCTTGGTTCGGTACTGGTCATGTTGAATGGATCAGTTACCCAGTGGTTGCCGGAACAAGTGCAACCATACGTAGAAGGTATCGAAGGACAGTTGGCCGATCTGTGGGTCTTGCTGATTGCGGGTACCGTGCTGATGCTGGTTGGACTGGTTGATGACATTCGGGGATTGAGTTGGAAGCTACGTCTGGCCATTCAATTCCTGGTAGCAACCGCTTGTGTCGTTTCTCAGGAATGGTATTTCACGGCCTTCATTCCCTATCGAATCATCACGGTAGGCTGTACCGTGTTTTGGATTGTCATGTTAATCAACTCTTTTAACATGCTCGACAACATGGATGCCGCTGCCGGAGGTGTCGCGGTCATTTGTTCGATTGCTCTGGTCTTTTATGTTGTGTTGCCAGGTGTCACCTCGGAAGGCCCTCAGTTATATGTCGCAGGATTGCTGCTGGTGTTCATCGGGGCATTGTTAGGATTTCTAATCCACAATAAACCTCCGGCTAAGATTTTCATGGGAGATGCCGGGAGCTACTTTGTTGGATTCTGTATTGCAGTCGCCACCATTCTGACCACTTATACAGACGGGGAGAATCCGGTTGCCCACGCGGTTATTGCTCCGCTGATCATCATGGCCGTACCAATTTATGATTTGCTGACAGTGATTGTGATACGTTTATCAGAGGGTCGTAGTCCCTTTCAACCGGACAAATCCCATTTCTCTCATCGTCTTGTGGAACTGGGGCTTTCCAAACCTCGAGCTGTGCTAACCATGTTTCTTGTGACAGCCACCACCGGGATTTCGGCACTACTCTTGCCTCAAGTCAATCTGGGTGGAGCCATCTTAATTGTTGTCATGACAGTCTGTGTACTTTCGCTGGTGGCAATTCTCGAAAACACAGCTCGTAATAAAATTAACAGCTAAACAGGAATGGTGACGTGGCAACACAGTCCTACGCGAACGAGGATTCTTCCCAGCAGCAGGTAAGGTGGTTTAAAACGCTGCAATTCCTGTTGATCGCTTTGCTGGCATCCACCGCGTTTCTTACCGGGGACGGTCCTGCCGTGTCGAAAGGTATGACGAGCTGGTCTGTCATGTCCTTTACGATTCTGGGAAGTCTGTGGGGAGTCTTCCATTTACGGTTTTCGAATGTTCGGTATCGTGTGGACTGGTCTTCCTTTTTACTTTGCCTGACCGTTCTGGCGATGCTTGTTTCAATGCTCTCTCATTTCGGGGCAGGGGACTTTCGAGCGGGTCTTAACAGCTGGTGGCAATGGGTTGCCTATGCGGTGGGATTCATGCTCTGCCTGCAACTGCTCAATTCTCCTCAGGTCATACGCGCAGTGGTGGCAGTGATGCTGGCCATCGTCGTGGCAATATCGAGTATTGGAATCTATGACTCACTGGTACGTATTCCACAAGTCCGAGCTGAGTATTTCCAAGGAAATGATCAGCAACGAGTTACCATGCTCAGGGAGGCAGGCATCAGTGATGTACGCGTCGGATCTCCCAGTCGCTACCATTTTGAAAGTCGCATTCAAAGCCCGGAACCTCATGTCACTTTTGCGTTGACGAATTCCCTAGCCGGGTTTTTAGCACCTTGGTTCACCGTGTTGCTCTTTACCCTTCTGAATCAAAAACAATCACCACATGGGAAAGCAGAGTTTCTGAAGTTTTTAGGGTTGGCCGGTATTGTTGCCTTTTGCCTGATACTGACGAAAAGCCGAGCTGCCTGTTGCGCCATAGGTTTGAGTGTGTTGGTGGGAGGCGTGCTTCTAAAAGGATATCGCTCTGCCGCCTTAAAGGCAGGAGGAATTCTGGCGGCAATTGGAGTGATCGTCTTTGGTTTGGGAATTGCCACGCATCGTCTAGATTCCAAGATTCTCACAGAGGCTGTCAAAAGCCTGAGTTTTCGGATGGAGTACTGGGAGAGTTCCACGGAGATGGCCGTGGATCACTTGTGGACGGGTGTCGGACCGGGGAATTTTCGCGATCACTACACCTTTTATAAGCAGGTCGGTGCTTCGGAATCGATCGCCGACCCTCATAACTGGTTGTTGGAGATTCTCACCAGTTATGGATTGCCAGTTTTAGTTTTGCTATGTCTGGCAATGGGAGTAGCCTTCCTGCGAGTTCTCAAGTCAGAACCTCCAGATGAAGAACGAGGCAAGCAAGGTCCCGGATTATCAGCGAATCAGGTCTATCTGGCTGGTGGGATCGGTTGTGCCTTTGGATTGGCCGTGGACCAATTCAGTTACGCGTTCATTCCGCTGTCCGTGTTTTATGTCGCCTTACCTGGATTTGCGATTGTAATTTTCCTGCTACAGGATTGGGTCGAGCGAGGGCAACTTCATTCTCATCATATCTTGCTGGCTTTTGTTTGCTGGACAATCAACCTGAGTGTAGCTGGCGGGATAACTTACCCCGGAGTCGCGTTTACGGGCTGGCTATTGCTCGGACTCAGCTTACTCTCCAGATCTAATAAAGACCTATTTGGAGTGGAGAGTCGAAGTAATGATCAACGTGTCCTCTCTCGACGGCAACGTTGGATCATGATGGTGTTCATGGGAGCATTGCCGATTGCTGCCTACGTTACATTTCATCGGCCGGTGACGACGGTGGATTATCAATTACTGCATGCGAATTATGACCTGTCTCAAAATAATGTTTCCAGGGCACGAGAGCACTTACAGGAGGCAATCAATGCTGATCCTACAAATATCGATGCTTACCTGCAGCATGCCCATGTGCTCTTTATGTTGTTAAGTGAAGAACGCTCAACACGACTTTATGAAGAATATAAAACGTTGGTGGATCAGGTATTGGCATTGAATCCCAATTCCCAGACATCGTACGAGTTATTCTCACAACAAGCCCTGCTTCTATATGATCGATTTAAGCAGCCAGAGGATTTAAGCCGAGCCTTGGCATTTGTGAAACGGGAAAGCGAACTCTATCCAACCAATGCTTATGTATTTGCCCGCATGGCAATTTGTCAGTATTTTCAGGGAGATTGGGAAGCCAGTCTTGGGGCTCATGAGAAAGCGTTGTCGCTTGATAAGGAAAACCCCCATTTGGAATTCAAATTGAGTAATCGCCGACTTTGCGAGGTCGAATTCGCGGGCTGGACAGGCCAAAAGATATTTTTTGAGAAAATCGATGAATCGGTAGAACAAAGCCTGAGATTCCTCCGTAATAAAAGAAAACAACAGTAACTCCGAAAAATACTGAATCACCCCGTGAAAACCGTGCCAGTTGGTTTTCACGGGGTTTTTGATTGTATGTGGTAGACTTATCAGTAGTGCCTGCCAGTGGTAATTGGACACCCCATGGTGGAGAAATGTGGCGATTTGTCTTCCTCCAAAGTCCAAAAAATAGAGAAAATCGAATCAATTCGTGAGATCGTATAGCGTCATAGGAATGTCATGAGATTAGTCATAATTTTAGTTGTTGCGTTGGCTACAGGCGGAGTTGCTGGAGTTTTGTATAGCCAATGGAATAGTACGGGAATTCGAGAACAATTTCGTCCGATCAATCCTGGAAGTGTGTCTCAGTTTATCGGGGCATTGGAAGCTGAAGTAGTCGATGTCGTAGACGGCCCAATCGCTGTCGTCGTTGGTTCTACGGAATACGATTTCGGAACGATGGAACGTCGTGGCGTGAGGAGCCATACGTTTGTAGTCCGAAATGATGGCACAGAGCCACTGACGCTGACCAAAGGCGAAACCACATGTAAATGTACGCTGAGCTCACTGGCTGCCGGTGAGATCCTTCCCGGGAAATCGGTCGAAGTAAAACTGGAATGGACCGCCAGAGAGGTGGGGCCTTCTCTAAAGTTCCATCAAACGGCTGACATTATTTCGAACGATCCGAACAACCGCCTGATACAACTGGTGGTTAAAGGAAACATCATCCAGTCGGTCATGCCAAAACCTGAACGCCTGACCATGAATGGTTTGTCATCCGGTGAAGGCATCACAGTTAAAGGCAAGGTGTTCTCCTACAAACAGACCGAAGAGCCGTTGGAAATCATTGATGTTGAATTTTTAGAAGAGACTCCGGAGGGCATTATTGAAATTTCCTTTGAGCCACTTTCTCAAGAACAGGTGAAGCAGGAATTGAAAGCTTATAGTGGGCAGGAAATGACGGTGAAACTGAATCCCGGTTTGTCTCCGGGAACCTTCGAATTCCCCGTACGATTAACCACCAATCTGCCCGATGCTCCCAAAGTGGATGTCTTTCTAAACGGATCTGTGGATCCAGACATTTCAATTTTTGGTAAGGGTTTCCGAGCTTCAAGAGAAGAAGGAAGTCAGCACATTGGAGTCCTGGATCTAGGTGAGATTTCTTCGAAAGAAGGATTGGATAAAAGCATTAACCTGGTGGTTAAAGGGGCTTATCGCAAGGACGTAAGTTTCGAAGTGCAGGAAGTAGATCCAGCTTCTCATCTTCAGGTTTCATTGGGATCTCCGATGTCGATTGGAAGTGGTAAGACGATCCACCATCGGTTGACGATTAAAATCGACCCTGACGTGAAGCAAATCAGTCGGCGAGGCGGGAATCTTGGCGTTCCAGCTCGTATTGTCCTGAAAACAACTCATCCGTTTGTCAAAGAAGTGTCGATTCAGGTACTTCTGTCTGTCACGAATTAACTGACAGGACAATGCAAAAGATGGCCCTCAAATCACACTATATGCAATGTAGTATCTTCCTCTGCCTTATCGGTATTGGTTGTTCTCTGGTAACTGGTTGTGGCGATGATACGCAGTCAGAGCAAACTACGCGAGGCCCTCAAACGTCTCATCAGATCGGAGGTGATCCGCCGGAGCCAGAGACTGGTTCTGAGCCGGAAACTCAACAGGGCGAACCATCTCAGGAAGCTAGCTCGGCAGAGCCAAGCGATCCCACAGTTCCATTCGACGGTTGGACCAAACCTTCGGCTGTGTTGGTTTTTACGGGCCGGCAATTTGGTTATATAGAACCCTGTGGGTGTACGGGGCTGGAGAGGCAAAAAGGAGGCCTGGCACGACGGTACACATTCCTGGACAGCTTGCGGGAACGCAATTGGGATGTGCTTGCGATCGACACAGGGAATCAAGTGCGACGGTTTGGCCGCCAACCTGAATTGAAATTCAATCTGACTTCTGAATTGCTGGGGCAAATGAAGTACGCTGCTGTTGGGTTAGGGCCTGCTGATTTGAAGTTACCAGCAGGTGAATTGTTTGCTGTTGCTGCAGTGGATGATAATGATAAGTCCATGTTTGTAAGTTCAAACGTTGCCATTCTCGACCGAGCTTTTACTCGGCGTTTTCAAATACTCGAGACTCCGGCAGGGTCGATCGGATTAGCAAGTGTCATTTCGGAGCAGTGGCTAGAATCTCTATTTAATGACGATCTGATTGTGGAAAAAACGGACGAAGCTCTGAAAGAGGTAGTGTCGGATTCATCGTTTCAGAAAACAGATTTCAAAGTGCTGATGGTGCACGGAACTCTGGAGTATGTCAGGGAATTGGCCAAGTCACAAACCGACTTTGATTTGTTGGTGTGTGCAGGAGCACCAGGAGAGCCGGCTTATGAACTGGAGTCCGTCGCACGAGCGAAATCCAAGATCCTGAAAGTGGGTGAAAAGAGTATGTATGCTTCGGTCGTCGGAATCTTTAAGTCAGATACGGGCAGACGAGATCTGAAATTCCAACGTATTGCATTGGATGCCAGCTATCAGGATTCCTCGGTAGTTCTCGGGATGTTTAAACAGTATCAGGAGGAATTACAGCGTTCCGGCTTTCGTGGCTTAGGGATTACTCCTCACGAACATGCCTCGGGATACCAATTTGTTGGGAGTCAAAGTTGTGCTGAGTGTCACCCGTCGGCCTTTGAGGTCTGGAAAAACTCACCGCATGCTCATGCTACCCAGTCGCTTATCGCCCCGCACGGTCGGGCAGAAATCCCTCGTCAGTTTGACCCGGAATGTCTGAGTTGTCATGCCACAGGCTGGC
>CALKCC010000326.1 GCA_938082855.1 uncultured Pirellulaceae bacterium
TCGCCCCCGACAATGAACACCTATTCGTGGCCGATCACTTCGGCGGCCATCTGGCACTCATCGACCTAAAGACTCGTAAACTCAGAACGATCTACCAAATCGGCGTGCATAATATCCGAGGCCTGGCCCTGAGCCCGGATGGTGAGCATCTGATGCTGACGCACCAACTATTAAACGATCTGGCCGCGACCGAAAGGCAACGTGTTTTCTGGGGTACCGTCCTGGAAAACCTGGTGCGTGCGATTCCACTTCAGGATTTACTCGACCGAGCCGCGGACCCGAATTCAGCCAAGGTTGTTAAAGTTGCTCACTGGCTGCAGTATCCACTGGGGGAACCAGGCAACGCAGCCGGAGATCCCGGTGACATTCTTGTCATGGAGGACAAAGAGATCTTCATTTGTTTTTCAGGCACTAGTCAGGTTGCCCACGAAGAGGATCTGTTCCATCCACTTGAGCGTCATGAAACTGGCCGTCGTCCAGTGGCACTAGAGGCTTCGGAGGATCAAACTCGAGTCTACATAGCCAATTACTTTGATGATTCGATTTCCGTCTTTGACCGAGAGCAAAATCGAATCGTGGATACCATCTCGCTAGGAGAAATGAAACCCTGGACGCATGCGGATCAGGGACATGCACTTTTTTTCAACTCGCGACTCTCACTCGATGGATGGTACAGCTGCCACAGCTGTCACCCCGACGGCCACACCAATGGTCTGCTGAACGAGAACATGAGTGATTTCCAAATTGATTCCCCCAAACGTGTACTGACTTTACTAGGAACAAACCAAACGGCTCCCTGGGCTTGGACTGGCAATCAGTCCACTCTTCAAAGTCAGGTTCACAAGTCGATCCATGTCACGATGCAGGGAGGAAACAGCCGGCTGGCGAACGCAGCAAACGAGCAGGCAATCGTTGCATTCCTGGAAACCCTCCCCCCCGCTCCATCGCTTTCTGAGGCTCGCGGGCAGACGGCACACCCAAGTGTCCTTCGAGGCAAGCAGATTTTTCAATCAAGGCAGTGCCAAACTTGCCATACCCCTCCGGCTTATACAAGCAAATCCAAGTACGACGTTGGAGTTCATGACGAGTATGGACTGAAGGAATTTAACCCACCGTCACTTCGTGGAATCAGCCAACGGAATCATTTTTTCCACGACAATCGAGCTCAAACTCTGAGCGAAGTTTTTTCGAAATACAACCATCCTCAATCGGGTCAACCAAGCGATACGCCACTGACCCCAGCTCAAATCAGCGACCTAATTCAGTTTTTAAGGACGTTGTAATCGACCTCTTTTCAAGTGGTTTTCGTACGAATTGATATATAATGTGTTCATGCTCGATTCAGTGCAGTAACACCTGAAACATTATTTCACTTTCCATCTGCCCACTTCATGACTGACAGCACACCCATCTCACAGAATTCCTCTCTGGTAGGACTCCAACTCGGCGACTACCAAATATTGCGTCGACTCGGACGCGGAGGCATGAGCGTGGTTTATTTAGCTGAACAGCAGTCGCTCAAACGTCGAGTGGCCTTCAAGGTGCTGAAACCTGAGCTTGCCAAGGACACAACGTACGTACGACGCTTCCACAAGGAAGCTCAAGCTGCGGCTTCTCTGGTGCATGCCAATATTGTTCAGATATATGAGGTCGGTGAGCAGGAGGGAATCCATTACATTGTTCAGGAATATGTACCGGGACAAAATCTGGCTCAGTATATTCGTCGCCATAGTTCCGTTTCCGTCCCGCTATCCGTCGTGATCTTAAAGCAGGTTGCTGCGGCTCTGCATCGCGCGGGTGACCAGGGTATCACCCATCGGGATATCAAGCCCGAAAACATCATGCTATCGACCAGCGGTGAAGTGAAGGTTGCCGATTTTGGATTGGCACGAGTCACCAGTGGTGAGCATCACGTCGAGACGACTCAAATTGGCATCACGATGGGAACACCGTTGTACATGAGTCCGGAACAGGCTGAAGGCGGAGCCATCGACCCGCGCAGCGATATCTATTCGCTCGGTGTCACTGGCTATCATATGCTGACCGGACGTCCACCATTCGAAGGCGATACTGCGCTAAGTGTGGCAGTGCAACATCTCAAACGTATTCCCGAACCAGTTTCATCTGTCCGCCCAGCCATCCCGCAGGCCTTGTGCGATCTGATCATGAAGATGCTCGAGAAGCAGCCAGAGCAGCGAATACAGAAAGCCGTTGAATTACAAAAACAACTACGCTCAATTCCGGTCACCATTAGTGACGACCAATGGCCTGACGATCTGGAGCACATCGATTGTGACGACGTGGCACTGGCCGATGCTCGGATTGAAGCCACGCAACAACTCGATGCTTTGATGAAAACTCAGAGTCAACAGGCCCTACGCTCCCGCCGAGGAATACTCTGGCTTGTAGCCACCGTTGTGATGTTTGCATCCGGCGTTTTAGCTGGGAGCCTGCCCTATTCCGAAGAAGTACTCGAGACCCCGAAGGAAGTCACGCAGATCGCCACGATCGAAAAGCGGGACACTGTCGAAGCTCAGTACCTATACGCTTCGGTCGTCAATACCGAGGAAGCCTATCTGAGTGTTGAAGATTACTTCCCTATCGGCGAGAGTTCGTTGAATTACCACTATGTCACGCTAAGCCACCAACGGATTGCTGACCTGCATTTACTGGCGGGCAATTTCCAGGCAGCTGAAGCTTATTACATGGAACTGTATTACCTGGCACCGGAAGAGAGGCACTTTCGAGCGTATGGAATCGCGGGACTGGCTAACGTAAATTTCCGAACCAGCATGGTCGCCAAGATGGCTGACCGACTCATTGAACTTGGAGAAGTCCTGCCACTGCTCAATGAAGATATTCAGCAGGAACTAATGGACCGTCTCGACCCGGAATTACGGGAAATCGTCGAACAGTTTCAGGCCGATGCGACCCGCCAGTCGATTTCACCGGACGCGGAGGCCAACCTGGGTTCTGATTCTGAATCTGTAATCACATCAGCCTTGTATAACCAGCTCTCCAAATTCTCTAAGTCCGTTTCCGAACTCCCCAGTTTCAAAGAGGCAGGTAGCGGGATTCAACAGGAAATCCTGCGCCGGTTTGAAGAAATGCGTGAGCTGATCCGTGAACAGAACGAGCAAGAGAATTCCGATCAGCCACCGCAACCTACCCCCTAGCTTACTCTAGCTCCCTCTAGCTTCCTCTAGCTTCGCCTGACGCCTACCAGAGGCGATAAGACAACTGCCCATTCCAATTCCTTGTAGGCAAGTCGGGCATGGTACGGTGTTGGCGAGACGTTAGGCCTTCGATTCGGACAGGTCTATTTGCAAAAGTTGATTCAGGCTGCCCGATTTGAATCCGGTCAGATCGATAGTCGTAAATCGAAATCCGATCTCCCGAAATTTATCTTCGATGGCAGCGCGTTCCTGCGTAGACGTCAGCTTAGGAAGAAACTCCAGCGGAGCTTCGATCCGAGCAAGATCTCCGCCGTGATACCGCACCCGTACCGGTGTCACTCCCAGCGTCTTGAGAAACTGCTCGGCCTGATCTATCATTTGGAGTCGCTGAGGAGTCACTTCTTCTCCGTAAGCCACTCGACTCGACAAACAGGGACTGGCCGGTTTATCCCACACGGGTAGTCCCCAATGCTGAGCCAACCTGCGTACTCCTGCCTTATCTATCCCGCACTCAGCTAACGGTGATCGGACCTGATTCTCTGAGGCCGCTTCTAGTCCCGGTCGATAGTCTCCGAGGTCGTCGACATTGGTTCCGTTTAAGAGGACTCGACGATTTACCTGGGTCACAAGGTGTTGCATTTGCTGATAGAGCTCGGTCTTGCAGAAGTAGCACCGATCACCTTGGTTCTTTACATAGTTTGGATTGTTGAATTCCTGTGTTTGGATCGTCTGATGCTCGATACCGATCAACGCGGCCACTTCCTGAGCTTGCAGTAATTCTCCGCTGGCCAAACTGGGGCTCTCAGCCGTAACGGCGATTGCAGCATCCCCGAGTGCAAGATAAGCGGCTTTTGCCACAACGGCACTATCCACGCCGGCCGACATAGCAACCGCACAGGAATCAAATTGAGTAATAAACGAAACAACACTCTCGATCATCTCGAGAGTGTCATTTTCGTTTTCGTTCATTTCGATAGCCATCGAAAGAAAATGCCTCCGCCGCAATGCCGTGGTAGAGAGTTTTGTGAGAGCCCGTGTAACCATAAAGGTGGGAACCTGGACAGCGGGACGAGTGATCCACAAGAATCAATTGCAATGCAATCGAGACATGGCGTGACCCGTGGCCGCAGCCAAAAATCAGCTCCCAACGGACCTCTTATCGGCTCCCCAAAAAATCTGCACTACACACAAACATGGAAGAGGCTACTAGCAATCTAGCACTCTCTGCCAACGGATGCAATTACACGGTGCAGTAAGCCGACCGACGATTACATTTCGTCTTCGCGAGTGACAGGTTCCATCACTTTCGTATTTCGTTCAATCGCCACGACGACTGTCTTTTGACGACGTCCGTCGGCCGTTGTCGCCACACAAGGAAGTACCTTCCTGCGATCAGGTAGATCCATTCGCACAGTGAAACTTCCATCCGCACCCAATTTGACTGGTTCACCGGAAATCACAACTGAAGAAGTCGGGTCTGCGTTACCAAAGACGATGAGTTCTGCATCCACGTCAAACTGGAATGCTTCTTCCTGTTCTCCTGGAGGCTTGATTCCAAAGCGAGAAACTACGGATTCGCCGATTGGACGATTGAGTCGTTTCTCAAACAGGTCCTTCAGATCACTGCTACCAGCACTGCTCTTGCTTCCACCACTCTGTACATAAATACGTTCATAGTTATCAGCAATGTCATCCCAGTGTGTGTCGATTGATTCGCTAGAACCGGGAACGGGCGTTGTCACAATATTGGAGCGGCAGAGGCTGTGGAATTCACCGTTACCTGCCAGATACCCTAGTTCGGC